>JAITMJ010000059.1 GCA_031277475.1 Flavobacteriaceae bacterium | reverse complement strand
ATGTCTTCCACCGAAACGCCGGGCGCGCGTTCCAAGAGTTTAAAACCTTTGGGTGTAACTTCCAAAACAGCGAGTTCGGTTACGATTTTTTTCACGCAATTCACACCCGTCAGCGGAAGCGTGCATTTTTTCAGAATTTTGGATTCTCCGGCTTTGTTCACATGCATCATCGCCACGATAATGTTTTCGGCAGAAGCCACCAAATCCATCGCTCCGCCCATTCCTTTCACCATTTTTCCCGGAATTTTCCAATTGGCAATATCGCCGTTTTCGGAAACTTCCATCGCTCCGAGAATCGTTAAATCCACTTTTTTACTGCGAATCATCCCGAAACTGGAAGCCGAATCGAAAAACGAACCGCCGGGCAAAATCGTAATCGTTTGTTTTCCGGCGTTGATTAAATCGGCGTCTTCTTCACCTTCATACGGAAAAGGTCCCATTCCGAGAACGCCGTTTTCGCTTTGAAATTCTACGGAAATATTTTCCGGAACATAATTGGCTACCAAAGTCGGGATCCCAATCCCGAGATTCACATAATAGCCGTCTTTTACTTCTTTTGAAATGCGTTTTGCGATTTGTTCTTTTGTGAGCATATTTTTTATTTAAAATTTAAAAGTTTAAGGTTCAAAACACTTCGATAGGCTCAGTGTGACAATGTTCAAAGTTCAAATTTTATTGATTAAATTCATTAATGGTATTAGGATTTAGCATCGAAAAATCTACTTTTTATTGCTAAAATACCGTTTTTGAAGATTCCAACCAAATATTCTGAATATCAATTTGTGGTTTGAGTTGATTAAATCTTCCAATCGTATGCAAAACAGTTCGGCTGCTTTTCCGATGGTTTTTTATTGTTTTTTTTACGGCTCATTTCCTAACATAATTCACCATTTTTTATACCATAAAAATACAAAATCCGGCAAAGACAGTTAAATGTTTTTCAATTTATCTCATTGATTATAAATTTATTGTGTGTATGTTTTGAGGGGAAATTGATTATTATCACTTATTTAATGCCGGATTAATATATCATGTTTACAAATTTCATATCCTTAAATCTAAGGTCGTAACCGAATTAAAAACAATTTTCCATATCCGTAACTGTTTTTTCAAAGGAATACATATCTTTTTTTTAAATCTGTGAATATTCAGGAAAATTATTACGAGATATAAACACTTATTTAAAACCGTCAAACATTTGATAATCATTAAATTAACATTTAAATACTTTCAAATTTCACGAATTTTGGAAGTCAAAAATTTGAAAAAAAAATTAAGTCTTTTTAACATTGCAGAGAATTTTTAAATCCATGCTTATGAAAAGTATTTGCAATTTTTACTTAAAAATTTTGGGAACACTGCTACTCTGTTCCCAAATGATGAATGCACAACAGGTTTATACTGTTGTATCCGGAGGTTTATATTATCCCGGAGGCGTTACAAACGACGGCGCGGTTTCCATGAACAGAGGGAATGAAGTCTATTACTGGAATCCCACAAACGGATTGATCCAAATCGGAACGGCTAACAACGGGGTCAATTTAGCAGGAAAATCTCTGATTTCACAAGACGGAAGCAAAATTGTCGCAGGAGTTACCAATTCCGGAACCAACGTTAATGAGGTTTCTGTTTACGATGTTTCTACCGCAACTTGGACGCATTTGGGAGGACCCGGAAATGTTTTGGATGGCTCGATATCTACGCCTTGGGGAATGAATCCGGATGGAAACATCATTGTCGGTTTGGGTTGGTTCGGTGCATTTCCTCATGCCATAAAATGGACTCCTACAGACGGATGGACGGATATGGGAAGTACGCTTCCCGGAAATGGTTCAAGAGCAAATGTGGTAAATGACGACGGAACCATAATCGCAGGCTGGCAAGATAATGTTTTCTTGAGAGAAGCCGTGCGATGGGTGAACGGCGTTCAGGCATATTTGACGGATACCGATGGAAATCATATTAACGAACCGAGCGGCATTTCCGCCGACGGCAAAACCATTGTAGGATATAATGATACTGATTTGTCTGCCTACGTTTGGAACGAAACAACCGGCTATCAAGCGATTACACATCCGAATACCTCATCGAATTTTAGAGGAGGATCAACTGCAGTTTCCGCAGACGGAAAAACCGTGATAGGCTATTACCGCAGTCCCTTCGGAATTCCGGTAGGAGGCGAAGGTTTTATTTGGACGCAGGAAACCGGAAGAATAGAACTGAATCAATATGTAGAAAGTTTAGGAATTGATACACAAGGAATTAAATTCGGACTTCCTTTGGCGATTTCAAGAGACGGAACAAAAATTGCCGGAGCAGGAATTCAATCCGGAGTTCCCACTACATTTATGATAGATTTATCCGGCACGATGGCTACTCAAAATGCGAATATTAAAAAATTATCCATATATCCAAATCCCGTAAAAGATGTTCTGAACATTACCGGATTTAATAAACTGGAAAACATTGAAATTTTCAATATGGCAGGACAAAGAGTGAAATCTCCGGCAACATCTGATAAAATCAATGTTTCCGAATTGTCAAAAGGCACTTATATTCTCCGATTAACCGCTGACGGCAAAAAACAAAATATTAAGCTTATAAAGGAGTAAGTAACTTTTCTTTTCACTATTCTAATCATTTATTGATGGAAAGCAGTTGAAATATTTCAACTGCTTTTTTTATGACTGCTTTTTTTTAAAAAAAATTATTTTCCTTTTTGAGGCGGATAATTTGCCATAATTTCGGCAATGATTTCGGGAATTTGTTTTTGTTTGGATTTCGGAGAATCAACAGAAATTCCACTGCCGATGCCTTGCCAAACCAATTTTTGAGTTTTTGCATCCACCAAATCAATAATTAAAGCACCTTCGTTGTAATTGGAAGTCCAAGTTCTGTTCATTCCGATTCCCCAACCGAAAGGTCCGCCCCAACCCCACATTCCGTAAGGTCTGCTGCTTTCGATGTCTGTAATTTTTTTGTGATTGGCTTTGATGTTTACAATCAAATCCGGATTTTCGCCAGAGGTTAAACCCTTGGTTTGCAGTTGTTTAGAGATTTCATTCAAAACACGATCTTTGTCGATGTCGTTCAATTTCAAATCATCAATTCGCAGTTTGTACGTTTTGTAATCATTGAAATTTGCGGTATCCGCATAATCACTTCTCACTTGAAAAGGACTACAGGAAGTCAAGCCTAAAACTATGAAAGTTGCGGTTAATAAAAGATATTTTTTCATGTTGTTTTATTTTTTTGGGTTAAATTTTCTTTATGAAATCGTTTTTTTTTCGTAATGTAAAAAACCACAACTTTTATGATTTTAAAATTGAATATAAGTTAAAAATCGCCATCAAAAAAAGTTTTGATAATTTTGTGAAATGATTATCGCACGCCAAAAACTTCTCAAAAATACAAAAATTAATGCGATAGCACTTTTTCCTTTTATTTTTTTGAAAAACTCTGAAGATAGAGAAAACCAAGTTTTGATAAATCACGAGAAAATCCATATTCGCCAGCAGTTGGAACTGTTGGTAATTTTCTTTTATATTTGGTATATCGCAGAATTTTGTTACCGATTTTTAAAACTGAAAAACCGATTTTTAGCCTACAGAAATATTTCTTTTGAAAGAGAAGCTTATTCCAATGAATCTGACTTTAACTATCTGACGAACAGGAAATTATGGGGTTTCTGGAAATATTTAGCCGGTTGATAATTCTTGAAAATCTTTAAATATTTAAATCTTGTGTCTCACATTTTCAATTCCAATATAAACATCCCGATTGTGGAAATTCCGCTACAGAAAAAAGTAAAACTTTTCATCAAACGGGAAGATCTCATTCACACTGAAATTTCGGGAAATAAATATTGGAAACTGTTTTACAACGTTAAAAATTATTTAGATTCAAAACCGAAAAACTCCTTATTCATCACTTTTGGCGGTGCATTTTCCAACCATATTTCGGCGGTTTCGTTTTTGGGAAAAATACTGAACATCAAAACCATCGGCATCATTCGAGGTGAAGAATTGAAAGATTTGTTTTCGGAAAATCCTACGCTTTCTTTCGCCCGGAACAATGGAATGGAACTGCATTTCGTTTCCAGAGAAGAATACAGAAATAAAGATTTTATTAAAAATAAATTTCAAAAAGAATTTCCGGATTCATTAATTATCGAAGAAGGCGGAACCAACGATCTTGCTGTGGAAGGCATTAAATTTATGCTCGGAAATAGGACGATGGATTTCGATTACCTTTGTGCGACTGTGGGAACCGGAGGAACTTTGGCAGGAATTTCCAAATTTTGTGAAGCCACGCAAAAAATTGTCGGTTTCAAGACTGTGAAAGACAATACTTTAGAAAATAGAATTTTTAAACTTTCGGGAAAGCAAAATTTTGAATTAGTAGAACCGACCGAACGTTACGGAAAAATAGCCGATGAAAATATCCGCTTTATAAATTGGTTTTACGATGAGTATAAAATTCCACTTGATCCGATTTATACAGGAAAAATGATGCAAAAAATTTTTAAATTGATCCATGAGAACTATTTCCCGGAAAACAGCAAAATTCTCGCTTTTCATACCGGAGGTTTGCAAGGAATTGCGGGTGCTAATCAACTTTTGAAAAAGCAAAACAGGATTTTAATAAACTTTGAGACATGATATAAATAAAGTGGAGAACACTTTTTTTTCCTATGTTTTATTTCTTTCTATTTCCCTTTATACTTCGGTTTTCTTTTTTCCATAAACGCGGTTATGCCTTCGTGGAAATCTTTGCTGAAGGCGGCTTTTTGTTGGAAAGTTCCTTCCATTTCTAACTGGTCTTGAAGCGTATTGCTGTAAGAATACAAGAACGCTCTTTTGGTAAGACCAATCGCCATAGTTGCATGGTTGGACATAAATTCCAAGATTTCATTGGATTTTGCTTCAAATTCATCGTCTGCAAAAACCTCGGCAATCAAACCTAATTGTTTGGCTTCGGTTGCAGATATTTTTTTTCCGGTAAACGTGAGATAATTTGCCATTTGTCTACCCAAAAGTTTAGGCAGAAAATAGGTTCCGCCGGTATCGGGAATCAGTCCGATATTTCCGAAAGCCTGAGAAAAATAGGCACTTTCCATCGCTAAAGTGAAATCGCAAATCAGTGCCAACATTGCTCCCGAGCCCACAGCGGCTCCGTTTACCAATGAAATCACGGGTTTTTTATTCTTTATGATAGACAAAACCAGAGGGTTGTAATCTTCCATCACAATTCGCCGAATCACCTTGTCATTGCTGTCGAAATTCATTTCCGTTACGCTTTTGAGGTTTTGTCCGGAACAGAATGCCTTCCCTTTCCCGCCGATGGCGATGCATCTCACTTTCGGATCGTCATCGCATTCTTCCATAAATTCGCGGAGTTCTTTCAGCGTCATTCTGTTAAGTGCATTATACGTTTCCGGATGATTGAGATAAGCGATTTTCAACTTACCGTCGAAGCGACTTTCCACTTCAAATTGATTATAATTCATAATGATTTAAGGTTAAAATTTAAGTTAAATTATATTTATATATTATTCTATCACATCCGCTTTATGAAACAAAGTATATTCTTCCCGAAAAATTATTGATAATATCACTCTTCCGTTATTAGATGTTTCTAAAGAACACTTTAATAGGAAAATTACGTACTTTCTTACTTAAAAGAGTTCAACACACAAGTACAACAAATCAAAAAACATATATATTTAGGGGGAGAAATTCCCTTTTGCACTTGGACAAAGATACAAAATTGTTTGGTAAGTTTGAAATGCTTAAAAAGTTTTTCACGTTTCATACAATGGCTATTTTTCGATAAAAAACTTTATTTTGTTTGGCTTTCCGAATGGAAATCTCCTGTTCACAATAAAATAAGTTTTTAAATTGTCTGTAACTTCTTCGATGGTTTTTCAATATTAGAATCTTGTTATCTTTTCAGGATTTTTCTTGTAGTACTTTGTGAATTACTATTTTATCATCTGGAATTTTCTAATTTAACCATTATGATTTTTGAGACAACCTCTTTTTCGTTTTAAAAAAAACACATATATTTGCAATCCAAAAAACAATGCCCGGATGGCGGAATTGGTAGACGCGCTGGTCTCAAACACCAGTGGAGCAATCCGTGCCGGTTCGATCCCGGCTCCGGGTACAAAAATTCTCTTTAAAAATTAAAGAGAATTTTTTTTCGGCAATTTCTAATAATTTTCGACAAAAATCTTTGTTAAAATATTCTTAAAATTTAGGTAATTCGCTTTTCAAATATTAAATTGCCATCGTATTTTGAAAATAATATGAGAAAATTTTCCCGAATTTTTCTGTCGGCTTTCCTATTTTTTCTGATTTCATGTAAAAAAAATAAAAACAATATTGCCGAAACAAAAAAAGAAGAAATAAATTTCATTATTCCAAACTTCGGAAATGTGGATTTAAAAACCGTTTTCTCCAAGCAAGACCGCTATTTGAAAAACGAAGATTCCATTAAAAATTTTCTGGGGAATTATTATAAAACCATTTGGGAAAGCGGAAATCTCAGCGGCGGTATCATTGTGGCGAAAGGCGACAACATTTTGCTGGAAAAATATCGCGGTTTTGCGCAGGAAAACAGCAGCGAACCGATTGACGAAAACACGCCGCTTCACATCGCATCCATCTCTAAAACGCTTACGGCAATGGCAATTCTGAAATTAGCGGAAACCAAAAAACTGAAACTCAGCGATCCGATCACCAAATTTTTCCCAAAATTTCCTTATCCGAATATTCAAATCAAACATCTCTTGAACCAAAGAAGCGGACTGCCGAAATACGAACATTTCATCGAAAAAATTGAACCGAAACCTGCGGAACTTTCCCAAAAATTTCTGACCAATCAGGATATTTTAAACTTATTGATAAAATATAAACCCGAACCGGCAAGATCGCCCGACACCGGTTTTATGTATTGCAACACGAATTTTGCGATGTTGGCTTTAATCGTCGAAAAAATTACAAAAATGCCTTTTCCCGAAGCGATGCAAAAAATGATTTTCGAACCACTGAATATGAAAAACACTTATATTTTTCAAGAAAAAGACACGCTGAAAGCGGCAAAATCTTTTTTCAATCGCGGCAACAAACTTTTTCCTTTTGACCGTTTGGATTTGATTTACGGCGATAAAAACGTTTACACCACTCCGAAAGATATGCTGAATTTTTCGACCGCGCTTTTTGCCGAAAATTTTTTAGGAAAAGATTTGAAGCAACAGATTTTTACGCCTTACAGCAACGAGAAACCCGGAATCAATAACTACGGTTTGGGATGTCGTTTGAAAATTTTTGACGACGGCGAAAAATTGGTTTATCACACAGGCTGGTGGCATGGCAGCAATGCGGTTTTTGCACATTTGCTAAAATCAAAAGTTACGATTATTGCCATCGGAAACAAATATTCGCGGAGGATTTATTCGGCTTTGTCGCTCTCTTCGCTTTTTGAAAATTTTCCTTATGAAATCGATCTTCTTCGCAAAGAAATGAAACCGCAAAACGGCACGAAAATAGACAGTACCAATATTTCGGAAGAATAATTTCTGTAAATTTGTCCGAAATTATGAAAACGTATTTTCTATCTGTTTTTTTCGGTTTTTTGCTGATTTCCTGCGCCAGAGTCGGTTCGCCAAATGGTGGAACAAAAGATACGATTCCGCCGACAATGCTGGGTTCCAACATTGATACACCGCGTGTGAACGTTCCGAGAAATCTGAAAGAACTCCGCCTCGATTTTGATGAATATGTGATGCTGAAAGAAGCGAGCAAAAACCTGATTATTTCGCCGCCGATTAAAAAAATTAAAAAAATGCTCCCCGCAAATCTCGCCAACAAATCCGTGATTATTCAGTGGGAAGATTCTTTGCAAGCGAACACCACATATAATTTCAATTTCGGAAATTCCATTCGGGACAACAATGAAGGAAATGCGCTTCCCTACTTCAATTTTGCGTTTTCGACCGGAGAAAAAATTGACGATTTGTACATCAGCGGCGAACTGAAAAATATAATGTCGCCCCCGAAATCTCCGACTTCAAACACCGGAAATTTGAACGAAAAAAATCTTGTGGTCGGTTTGTATAAATTAAAAGATTCGATGGATTTTCACCAAAAACCGTATTACATTTCTAAAGCCGATGCCGATGGATACTACGAACTGAATTATCTTTCGCCGGCGAATTATAAAATCATCGCATTTATCGACAGCAACGAAAATTCTGTGTTCGATTCCGGTGCGGAAAATGTAGGATTTTTGAAAGATTCCATTCAATTTCAAGAAAATATTTCGGGTTTGAACCTCAATCTTTATCCTTCCAAAAAAGCGGTGAAATATTTGGAAATGAAAGAAAATCCGGGCGGAATTTTGATGCTTTTTCAAGGAAATCCCGACCAAACCAACGTGCTTTCCATCAATGAAAATTTGAAAGATTACAAAATCACGAGCCGCCCGAAATCCGATTCTGTTTTTATTTGGTTCGATGCCAAAAAAGACAGTTTGGGAATTGGCAAAAGCGACAACCTAAAATTCAGTTATGATATTGGAAACAAGCAAGATACGGTTTCGGTTTTCTACAGAATGAACGCCCAAAACGAAATGAAAATTTCCAACGAAAAAGGAAATCTTTTGCCGCCAAAAAGCAAATTTGAAATCACGTCGAATTATATTTTAGACAGCATCAATACGGAAAAATGGACGTTGGTTTCAGACAGCATCGCTCAACCTTTTACCGCAAAAATTTCCGAGGCAAATCCGTATAAAATTCTCGTGGATTCGGATTTTAAAGAAGGCAAAAAATATTCGCTCAACATTCCGAAAGAAACGGCAATTTCTTTTTACGACAGAATTTCAAAATCTTATCGTTTTGATTTTGAGGCAGATAAATCTGAAAACTACGGAAATTTGCATTTAAAAATCATCAATATTCCCGACAAAAAATTTTGGTTTCAACTGCTGAACGAAAAAGAAGAACCGGTGTATTCCGCATATACCAACCAATCCGAAATGGTGTTTGAATACCTGAAACCGGCAACTTACGGCGTGCGAATTTTGGTGGACAACAATGAAAACGGAATTTGGGATGCCGCCGATTTCGAGAACCAAACTTTTGCGGAAGACGTTTATAATTTCAACAAAAAAATATCTGCCCGACCGCTCTGGAGTCTCAACGAAACTTGGGATTTGAAAGAGCCGTGAGATTCAAAAATTCAAGGTTCAAGGTTCAAGGTTCAAAAATTTAAAATCTCAAATCTCAATGTCTAATTTAAAAAAAATTGTTTTGTGGAGTTTGGTTATCATTGTTGTTATTCAATTCATTCCGATTGACAGAACAAACAAACCTGTGAAAAAATCCGAAAATTTTACAGATATTTATCATGCTCCGGAAAAAGTAACGGTAATACTCCGAAATGCATGCTACGATTGCCATTCCAACGAAACCGTTTATCCAAAATACGCTTACATTGCGCCGATTTCATGGTCGATAAAAAATCACATTAACGAAGGCAGGGAACATTTGAATTTTTCCGAATTCGGAACTTACGACAGCGATGTGAAAAAAGAAGTTTTGAAAAATAGTATTAAAACTTTAAAAGAAAGAGCAATGCCGATTCCGGGCTATATCGCGTATCATCCGAAAGCCAATCTCACCAATGCGAAACGCCATTTTTTGATAGAATATTTTGAAGAAATTTTAAATTTTTAAAGCATTGCCCTCATAAATTCCAATACCACATCCGTGATATATTTCAGTTGCTCCTCGTCTAATTCCGTGTGAATCGGAAGAGAAATTACTTGTGTCAAAAGTTTATCGGTGTTCGCGAAATCCGCATCGTTGCTTTCTTGGAAATAGGCTTTTTGTTTTCGCAAGGCAACGGGATAATAAATCATCGCGGGAATTTCTTTTTCGGCGAGAAATTGCTGGAGTTCATCGCGTTTTCGGTTCAAAATTCTCAACGTATATTGATGAAAAACGTGCGTAGAATTTTCGGCTCTTTTCGGTGTTAAAATATTCGGATTGGCGGAAAATGCTTCGTCATAATAATCGGCAACTTTTCTTCTCGCCTCGTTGTAGGAATCCAAAAGCGGAAGTTTTTTTCTGAGAATTGTCGCTTGAATACTGTCTAACCGAGAATTTACACCCACTTCATCGTGATAATATCTTTCGTACATTCCGTGATTGGCGATGCCTCTCAAACGATGAGCCAAAGCGTCATCATCGGTAAAAACCGCGCCACCGTCTCCGTAGCAACCGAGATTTTTAGACGGGAAAAAAGACGTCGTTCCGAGAGTTCCCATCGTTCCGGATTTTTTGGAAACGCCGTCCGAAAACAAAAAATCCGCACCGATGGCTTGCGCATTGTCTTCCACGACGAACAAATGATGTTGCTTTGCAATTTTCAAGATTTCTTCCATATTTGCGCATTGCCCAAACAGATGAACCGGAATAATGGCTTTGGTTTTATCGGTGATTGCGGCTTTTATTTTTTCGGGATTGATGGTAAATGTGTCGTAATCCACATCCACCAAAACGGCTTTCAGTTTCAAGAGATGAATCACTTCCACCGTTGCGGCAAATGTAAAATCTGCGGTAATGATTTCATCGCCTTCTTTCAAATCCAATGCCATCAGAGCGATTTGCAACGCATCGGTTCCGTTGGCGCAAGGAATCACGTGTTTGATGTTGAGATATTGTTCCAATTCATTTTGGAAAAATTTTACTTCGGGTCCGTTGATGAAAGCCGCAGAATCCATCACGTTCAGCACGGCATTATCTACTTCGGATTTTATTTTGTAATACTGACTTTGCAAGTCCACCATTTGAATCTTTTTCATAGAAAAATTGTTTCCGTAAAAATAAGAATTTTATCAGGGATAAGCATATTCTTTCTTAACAGATTGGTTGCCAATTATAAATAACGGTTGATGCAACCGGCTAATTTAATCTCTATTGACGGCTGAGAATATAGATTTAAGAATTATCTCATTCCCCGTTTTTCCAATTCGTTTTATAAACCAAATTTCCTTCGTAATTTTTCCACGTTCCGATGAACTCTATGGATTGTTTCTCTATTTTTTCGGTTTTGGGATTCCACGTAAAAGTGTAAACAAATTTTCCCGTAAACATTCCGGAGTGCATTCCTTTGGGTTCTTCAGCGATTTCGTATTCGCCGAAAACGCTATTTTGTTTTTTGCCGTTTTTGTATTTCGTGATTTTTATGGAACCTTCAAAATTGGAAATCGTATTTTGAACTTCGGACGTTCCGGAAATAAAATATTCCTGATCGTTTTTTTGGTTTTGCTCCGAAATATCAATGTTGATTTTCAGAATTTCCGAATCGTTTTTATTTTCAATGGTTCCGGCGTAAGGTTTGTGATGATTAAGCCAAACATTAGAAATATCGGGCATTTGCGAGAAAAATCCTCCTGTTCCCCAAAGGAGAAAAATAATCAGAATTAAAATATTTTTTTTCATGTTTTGTTAATATTTTTAAGGTTATACAAAAATGTATTTTAATGTTTTTTCCAAAAATCTCGTAACCTTCTCAACATTTTCCCGTTTTTCAGAACGAAACTCAGCGTGATATACCGCAAAAAAACCAAGAGCCAAGGAAAAAGTAAAAAGAGCCAAGTAAAAAACCCCGAACCCCGAACCCCGCAACTCGCACCCCGAAACTCGCATCTCGCACCCCGCACCTCGCACCTCACTCAATTTCCACTTTCGTTCCGTTAGTGTGGGCGTTCATTTGCGGCGCGTAATAATTTTGCAAAGTGGTGATTCCGTTGCTGAAAGTTCCGGCGGCGTTGCAAATATAATCGTACTCGAACACATATTTTCCTTTCGGCAAATATTGGATGTAGAAATTCGTGGAGGCATCTTTTGTGCTTTGATAATAGCCTAAAGAATTTTTCCATTGGTATTTTGAAATCACGTCCAAAGGTTCAAAACCTGCGGCGCGCATATCTTTCAGGTGGATGAATTCCATATTTCTGTCGGTGTTCAAAATCATTCGTACGCTTACTTTATCGCCGATTTTCAGCGGAGAATTTTCCGTAATTTTCTGCAATTCTTCGCCGTTTTCGGTTTTTATTTTTCGGTACAGTTCTTTCGTAATCGAAACATAATTTTCCGATGATTTTATTTTGTCCAAATCTTCATAATATTGCCAAAACAAACCGCCCTGAACAATTCCGGCACTTTCTTTTTTTATGGAAACGGTCGCGAGATTTTTATCAATTTCATTAGAATTAATGCTTTGTTTAATGTAACCCGTCGTCCTCACCCCCGACCCCTCTCCAAAGGAGAGGGGAGGATTTCCCCACAAAATTTCCGCTTTGTCGGATTCGGCGGAAGTCCAAGATTTTCCGGAATTTAAAATCGTGAAAATCACTTCGGCGGTGCCGCGCGAACTTCCCCAAAAATTGACTTCTTTTTGCGTGATGAGCCAAATTTTCATCTCTTCAATAAAATTAATATCGCTCGGCGAAAGTTTTTGAAACGCTTCCAAAGCACCCGCGTGATTCACGGTTTTGGAGGAATACCAGCCCCAATCGTTCAAGTTTTGTTTCCAATAAACGCCTTGGGTTTCGGATTCTGTGGAAGTTTCTTTTAAATACGTCATCAATTTTTTGGAAACGTCTTTCACGCCGTAATCATCGAACAGCAACGCCGCGCGATGCAATCCGAAAAACGTAAAATCTGTGATGTCCGCTTTTTTCGCTTTGGCAATGATTTGCGTTTTCAAAGTTGCGCCTTTGTCTTTTAGCGGAAATTGTTTTTCCCAATAATTTCGCGTGTCAAGGTAATCCAAAACAAAATTCGTCCAGAAATCATCATCGGTTCGCCAATACTTATTTACCTCATTATCAATATAATTCACGAGTTTTGAAACCATAGTTTTCTGTTCCTCGATTTGATAATCTTTAATGTTGTCTTTCAGCCAAAGATTCATTTTTCCGAGATTTTTCAAAATGTAAACCGACGTGCAATACGAACTCGGATAGCCGGAATACCAACTGAAACCGCCGTCCGAATTTTGCAATTTCACGAGGTCGCTCCAATCGCTTTGGATGGCGTTTCTCATCGTGTTTGCATCGAACAATCGCGCGAGTTTTTGCATTTGTTCTTCCTCATTTTTGCTGTCCAAAACCCAAGGCGTTTCTTCGAGCAAAAGTTGTTTCAACTCCTGATTTTTTTCAAGATTGGAAGTCAGCAAACCTTTCGTTTGATATTCATCAAAAACGGTTTTCAGTTTCGGATTTGCTTTAAAAATTTCAGCCGCCAAAACATCCGCAAACCATTTATTAAAGACCACATCGGCGGAATTATTAACATCGTTTTTCAAACTCGGGAGCGCAAACATAATTTCCCAAATCGGATTTGTGGTGAGTTCCAACGTGTTGGAAACATTGGAAATAGTCGTAGAATTGGCATTTTTCAGATTTTCCAAAACAAAAGTTTTCGTTTGTCCTTCTTTCACGAAAATCGGGACGGCATCCGTAACCAACATTCGATTCGGCAAAATGGCAATCGCTTTTTGTTCGCCGTCTGAAAAATCTCCCGCTTTTGCCACGATTTTTATGATGATTGATGAAACGCCGTTCGGAACTTTCACCGTCCAATCGGTTGCTGTACTTGAGTTTTCGTTTACGGAAAATTGTTTTTGAATTTCGTTTAAGTTAAATTTCGCGGAAATATCTTCTTCCGTGAACGCGTCTAAAATTTGCAGTTGTGCCGTTCCGTTTAATTTTTTATCGAGCAAAGATGAAATTTTGGTTTGCAAACGGATTTCGTCTCCTTCGCGTAAAAATCTGGGATAATTCGGGGTTACGGAAAATTCTTTTTGCGTGATGACTTCCTTCTCCAAAACCCCTGCCTGCGCATCTTTCGTGTGAGCCAAAAACATCAATTTCCAAGCGGTGAGTGCTTCCGGCGAAGTAAATTCAAAAGACACATTTCCGTCTTTATCGGTGAGTAAATTCGGGTAAAAAAATGCGGTTTCGTTTAGGTTTTGGCGGATTTTTATGTTTTCTAAATTTATCGGTTCGGACATTTCCGCTTTTCCGCCGGCAAAATTTATTGCTAAACCTGCGACTCGACCTTGTAAAGCCATTTCCATTGGAGCAGCCGGAGCATTTTCTCGTTGTATTCCTAAACCGCCGGTCATTACAACCTGTTCGACAGATTCATACTCCACAGAAGCCGAATCTGTAGCATAAGCCGACATTGGATAAACCTGATTTCTTTTATCATAAATTCTGCCATCAAACCAATTAAAATTCGGAACTGAAACATTAGAATTTGCCAAATATTGATAGCGTTTGTAATAATATCTGGTGTCCAAATTTTTATAAATCTTGTAATCCGAAAAAATATTTCGGTCCAAAGGCAAGCCTTGCCAAGAAAAAGTATTCGCCGCAAATTGGTCTAAAGATTTATCATACATATTCGCCAAAACTTCGGCAGAGACTTTCGCACCGTCTTTTCCGGAAATTTTTACCGTCCATTTTTCTTTTGTCGCGGGTTGCAATTTATCTCTAAATGTTACGGTTTCTATTTTTAAATTTTGGCTGTTTTCAATCGGAAGGTTCACGGTTTCGGTTTGCACATCATTAAACGCAACCAACTGAAACTGAACGTTTAAACTCGAAATATTTTCATCTTTCGGAACTTGTATTTCGTATTCTAAAATGCCGCGGTTTAATTTTTTGGTTTCCGTAATCGTGTTTCCATCGCCGTTTTGTGTAAAAATATTCAACAAAGCGTCCGGAACTGCGGAATACACGAAAATTTTTATGTTCTCGCCGCGTACAATTTTTTTCGCGTTTGTAACCCATTTTAAAAACGGATGCCCGGAATTTCCCAAAGCATTTTTGTCCCAAACTCCGAAATATTGCTCGGTTTTTATGGTGTCTTTCCCTTCAATATTGAATAATTCCAATTTGTAAGTTCCGGCAGATAATTTTCCTAAATCGAGTTGGTTGTCGGTTGTTGGTTGTTGGTTGTTGGTTATTGGTTGTTGCACTTCGACTTCGCTCAGTGTGACATTTTTGTCGGTTGATGGTTGTCTTGGTTCTTGTGTCTTGATTCTTGTGTCTTGAATTTTCCAATTTTTTTGTTCATCATTTTCATCGAATTTATCGTGCGGAAATTTTTGTATAAATTCCTCTTTTGAAAGGCTCGGGAAATCCTGAATTTGTCGCTGAAAATTGTTTCTGAAAATGCGGTTTGGTTCTTCCAATTTGGAGAGTTTTACGTTGTAAGGTTTTTGTAAGGTTTCGCCGCTGTAGTTTTTGGTTTCTACTTTCAGTTTCACGCTTTCGTCTGCAAACGCATTTCCGATTTTTTCCGCTTCGATGTAATGCGAAACCGACGACACCACCACATTTTCCTCCGCCGATTGCGTTTCGCCGTTAATGTCTGTAACTGAAGCGTTTATGGAATAATTGTCCACCAAAATTCCTTCGGATTTTTCATCTTTTTGCAAATCTATTTTTATGGTAAATTCGCCTTTTTCGTCGGTTTGCACGCTTCCCAAAATCGAGTTTTCATTATCGTAAGTCGGCGGATACCACCAAAAATATTTCCAGCGAATATTTTGTTTTTTAATTTCATAATTCACCGTAGAATTTCCGAGCGGAACTCCCGAAAACATCGCGGCTTTTCCTTTCAATTCAATGGTTTGTCCGTATTTGTATTCGCTTTTTATTTTTTCAAATTCCACTTCAAAAGTCGGGCGTTTGTATTCTTCCACTTGAAAATATTTTTCGCCGGAAGTTCCCTCGTCGTCATCAATTTCCAGCGAAAATTGACCGTTCAATTTTCCTTTCGGCAAAACGAAACTTCCGTTGTAAGAACCGAACTCGTTGGTTACAAATTTTTGCGTAGCAATTTCCTGATAATTCGCATCAATCAAAGAAATTTCTTGTTTAAATTTCGGATTCACCACTTCTTTTCCGTTTACAATTTTTGTGTTTATCACTTTAAAATAAACCGTTTGTCCGGGTCTGTAGATCGCTCGGTCTGTGAATATTTGGGCATTAAATTTCTCGGTTTCGTAGTTATAATCGTAATCGTCAACATATATTAAATTATAATCGTTCGCCGAATTTTTCACGAGAAAAAGCCGCCGATAATAATTATCGTTTTTTGAATCCGAAAATTTAAAAACGCCTTTGGCATCGGTTTTTGCGGAAGTTACGGCAATATTTTCGCCGCGAATATATTCCGTGATTTGCAGATTTTCGGAGGCAATCGGTTTTCCGTTTTCGTTGTTCACGAGTTTGAAAACATCGGCATTTTTTTGGTTTGATTTGGTTTGATAAATAATTTTTGAATTTCCTACGATGAAATAAAACGTTTCTTGAACGCCGTTCTCCACAAGTATTTCCGCGAGATAAATCCCCGCCGGAAGCGGCTGAATTTCCAACGAAGTTTTATGTTTTTTATAATCTTTCGGAAAATTGACGGCAAAATTTTCCTTTTTTACCAAAGTTTTTTTCACAGAAGCAAAAGGCGTTTGGTATTCGTAGGCGTATTTTAAAAATCCCGAAATATCGTCCTTCATTTCATAAATATTCAGTGAGAAATTTTCCACATTTTTGCTTTCTACCACAATGTGAATCGGCTTTTTGGTTTGTGTTTGCGTTTCGTAAAAAAGGTTCAAATTCGGATTTTTAATTTCGCTTTCAATATTTATAATATTGTTGATGAACGGCGATTTCGGGTATTGTTCTTTGGCATTATTTGCCCAAACCAAAGCCGATTTAAAATCCTCTTTTTGCCGCAAAATATTCATCATATCGGCGATGATTAAAACCTTGTAATCTCCGTCTGTATCTGCATTTTCCACCAATTTTTCCAAATGTTCAAACCTTTCGTTATACGCATAAACATAATTGATTTTTTGATGTTGGAAATAAAGTTTTGGATTTCCCGAATTGGAAGCGATTTCATCATCAAAAGCGGCGATTATTTTTTCGCGATTTTCCTCCAATTCGTTTGGCGTAAACAGCCGAGAATCTTGTAAAAAACTGATGTAATTGTTGGCGTTCCAATCTGCGAGAGTCGGGAAATAATCGAAGTTTTCGGCGGTTTCAAAAATGTCTTCGTAATTTTCCAGCGGGATATTTTTCAGTTCCGAATTCATCGCTAAAAGTTCCTCGAAATTTTTGGAGAGAAAATTTTTAAAATCGAGTTTGCTCCACGTTTCGATATCCTCACCCCAACCCTCTCCAAAGGAGAGGGAGTTATTTTGGTCAATACCCGTTTGCTGATTGATTTTCCAAGAATTATTATTATAATATTCGCTGAAAAACAAACCGAGAAGCGTTTTATAAAAGCGTTGATCTTCGGGTTTAAACTGAGTTTCAATCGGTTTTAATTTCGCGAAAAATTCTGAAGCGGCGTTGTTTTGCGTATCGTCTTGCGTTTGTTTCACAATGCTAAATTCCGCTTTCAGAGATTTGATGATTTGAACCGTATTTTTATCTTTCATCGCTTGATTTTGAATTTCTAAAATGATGGGCAAATTGTTTTTATAAATGCCTTTTTGATAATTTTCTTCTACTTTTTTCCATTGTTGCTCGTAATAATTTTGGGCGGAAATTGTGGAAATGCCCGCAAAAACGAGAGTGGAAAGGATGATTTTTTTTAGATTTTTCATAATTTTTTATTTTGGTTTTAAAGTCATCTCAAAAGCACGCAGATAACGCAGATTTTACAGATTTATAGGGATCATAAAATGTAATAATTTGATTTTCAGGTATATAAAAATTTTCGTTTATCTTTACAATCTGTCTCGTCTGCGTGCTTAAACAGATTCATTGCTTTTTGCTTTTATAAAATTAGTAAAAATATTCGATAGCAAAACTCTTGGTTTTTTCCGGATTTGGGAAAAACAGAAAACAATAAACCTTTTGAAATGAGATTACCAGAGTTTAAAACATCGAAAATAGTCAGCAAAAATAGAAGCTTGGTTTTTGCCTATTCTAAACAAAACTATACTTTTATATAGCACTATACAAAAGTATAATACTTACTTTTTTAATGTTAGAATATATAAATTTGCAGTTCTTAATTAAAAAAGAAAATTATGTCAACAAAATGGATTTTAGATCCCACACACAGCGAAATTACTTTTAAAGTAAGACACATGATGATTTCCAATCTTAAGGGTGAATTTACAATTTTTCATGCGGAAATCGAGGCGAAAAATGATGATTTCACCAATGCCAAAACTACGGCTGAAATTGATGTAAATTCAATATTTACGAATAATGCCGACCGTGATAATCATTTGAAAAATTCGGATTTTTTCAATGTGGAACAACATTCGAAAATTATTTTCAAATCGGATTCCGTCAATGGTGAAATTTCCGGAAATCTGACCATGAACGGCATTACAAAATCTGTAATTTTGGATATAGATTTTGGTGGAATCAATAAAGATCCGTGGGGAAATACAAAAGCCGGATTTTCTTTCAGTGGAAAAATTAACCGGTCGGATTTCGGTTTGACATGGAACGCAGCCCTTGAAACCGGCGGTGTAATGGTTTCGGACGAAGTGAAAATCGCCGGTGAATTGCAGTTTGTGAAACAATAAAGATAGACTTTAAACCTTTTCAGAGCTTGAAACGCTGAAAGGATTCTGTATTATCCCTACCGAGATTGAATTCCTGACAGGATTTTTTCAACGGAACGTTTCTACCAAGGTTTGACCTCTACGGGGTGGAATGTGCGTGTGGCAGATAATCTCTATTTTTTCTTAGTTTGCGGTATGCCGCGAACCTACATCTACGGATTTACCACACACGTGCCGCTGCCGGCATTGTAGTAATAGGATTCATAGTAAGATATTCCTCCCATTAACACAGATATACCGTTTTTTAAATTGGAGACAGTGAAATTTTTGCCAAAATCTCCGAGATCGCTTACGCTTTGTGCAGTTTTAAATTCGTGATAATAGTATGAATAGCCCGATGTAGCGTTGTCCGTCCACTTATTGTTGTCTAATACGATATTAACTCCGCTTTCGCTGATGGTGGTATTTGCTTTAGCGTCTGTTTTGGAGGTAATAATCATATAATGTGTAGAAATGGGGTAACTCAAGGTGGTATTGATATCATATTCAAAAAGGCGAAATATAAACGGCATAACGGTAACCGTAGAAATAAGCTGACTTAGTGGCGGTATCCAACAAAGAGAAGGATCGCTAATTCCATTACTTGCAGTACCACCCTCACCTACCATATACCCTGCAACTCCCACCGGTTTGTCAGATGTAATGTAGCAGTGGTTTTTAACGAGAGTGTCGTTGGGGATATTACCGGCAGATCCGTTAATTTGCAGTTCTATCCACTGTCCTGCGTTCAGTATGCCGCCGGAGCCGCCAAAACTTACTGCCGAGCCAAGCCCCGTTACTAAGGTAGCCCCCGAATAATTAACCTTTGTCTGTTCCGAAGCGATTATTCGGATATGGTTGAGCATATTATTGGTCGGACCTTCGGGAGCGTTCGGTACCAAAAATTGCGTTCCCCACTTATCTACAGGGAGCATCTGCTCCAATATTATATCTGCAGTTTGTCTGCCAATGGGAATATTAGTCGCTCCATTGTGTGCAAAATACGCTATCGGTTGGTCGGCAGTATAGCGTCTGCCTGTCAGATCAACGTTATTTGCTCTATAATATACCTCTCCCTCGGCAAGCGTTTCTATTCCTTCCGGCGTGGTAACTTGGGTGGATTGATTGGCAATGATTATACTAAAAGACAAAGGATTAGGAATACCGGTAGGTATAGGTGCGTAAGAAAGGTTGTAGTATTCTGTTCCCCATCCGCTTACAGGCAACACAATGGTGGCATCGGTTGTAGTTGACCCTGTGTTGAAAGCATAGACGGATACAGGTTTATCAGAGGTAATATGCAATGTGTTTTTACTTTTATGAGGACTATAATCTGTTGCTGAGTTCGTAAAGCAATAAACGGCTTGTTGTTTATTTCGATCGGCAGGGGTTATTGCACCCGTAATATCGACATTTTTCATGTCGATTCTAATCGTTGAATGGTCGAGTATATGATAAATGGCTTGGGTGTTGTCTGCCGAAAAACGCAGTCTGACATCCGTTTCCTCATCTGCCGCAATGTATAGCATGAAAAGAGCGTTGGCTTCCCCTCCCGGACCGTAAATTGATGTAAGTGTTAAATTCTGCCCGAAAGTTACCCAAAAGTCTGTGCCTTGGGTAGAGTTATCGGTTCCGGTGCAAAAATTTGGCTCTTCGACTTTTGCTATAGTTGGTACAATATAGGGCGTACCGACTACTTGTGCGTAAGCCCAACCTCCCCCTGCCCCTCCAAAGGAGGGGAGAAAGTAAAATATCGCTGTAATTGCTGTGATGACGATTGTTTTTAGTTGTTTCATTGTTGCTGTTTTTAGAATTAATTTTTTCATTATTTAAGGTTTTTGTTTAAGGTTCGGTTTTTAACCCTTTCAGAGTTTGAAAACTCTGAAAGGGTTTTAGCGTTTCATCTCTTTTTCCATTGTTTAGGGACTTTTGTGACTCTTATGACTTTTGCGTTCCCAAAACTTTGACAAAGATTTGAAACTTTGTCAAAGTGCTAATCTCTGATTGCCAACCGCCAAAAGCAAAAAGCCAATTGCCAACCGCTTATGTATTCGTCAATACAGTTACATAGATATACGCTACATCGCCGATACAGACAATGGTATAAACCCTGTGTCCGGATGTACTGCCTGTGGAATCCGTGTAATAAATGGTAAAATTACCGCCGCCGCCTAATTTTGGAGCCGTGAAACCTGCTCTTGGTATTGCTGCGGCTACATCTCTCTGAACAGCAAGCGTATAGGTACCGCCGTCTTTCATTCCGTTAAGAGTGGCAGAAACAGGGTCATTGGCAGGTGCTATGCGGGCGAGATTGCTTGTCGTGAAATCAATGGAGAAATTGGTCGTGCTAATACTTGTTCCTATGGATGATGCGGTATTGGTAGCCGCTCCGTTTATTTCCAATTTTGTTTGAGGTTTAGCAGTTCCTATGCCTATTTTGGAGATTGCGGTATTGGTATTTAGACTTGGAGCAGGGAGGTTAACCGTATTAGGAATGGTTCCGGCAACATCATACATATTCACTCCGAAAACCACATCACCGATGTTCATCATATTATTGATTTCGGTTAGATTTCCTAAAGGATTGACTGTATTTCCTTGACTGCGAAGAAAGATATTAGAATCTCCTTTTGTCATAATGCTGCCTGCAGCACCGGGTTGACTTGCATCAAGAAGAATATTATAAGACCCTTCCTCCAATTTATTTCCGGCTTGACTTCCTATGGCAATATTGTCCTCACACAAAATACAAGTACTCAAAGCAGAACTACCTATGGCTGTGTTTCCGGTAACAGCAGCAGCGGTAATTGTAGAAGCACCGGCTAAAGCGACATTGCCTACGGCTACGTTACAGCATCCTTCAGTAGCAAATGACATAGCACCATTCCCCACAGCAACATTCTTGATATCTGATATGCGCTCCATGGCACTGGTACCCACTGCTGTGCTTTCAAGGCTGGAATCTCCATTGGCAAGTGCTCTATACCCAAAAGCAGTATTGCTGTCATTATCATTATTGGCAAGTGCCTGATCTCCAAAAGCAGTGTTCCAACGACCGATTACATTTTTATTAAGCGCATTGTGTCCGAAAGCATTGTTGCCCACACCATAATAGATGGAAAATACTTTTTGAGGAACATTGTTTTCCAATGCTCCCAGACCAAAAGCATTGAAATTTCCGCTTTCTTTCGTATCTACATTGCTGATGTAGCCTGCCCATTGTTCGTTTACTTTAAAGACCAAAGGGTTTTCGTCATTGGTTCCGAGGTATCTGTCGCCTACCGTAAATTCAGCATCCGGATCAGGCGGAGTAGTAGAGTCTAAATCATTTGAAATACCCAGCGTGTTTCCGGTAAGATGCCAATCATTGCCACTCATCATTTGCCACACATCGCCGTCAAAATAATAGTAACCTATATTTCTAATGTTTATGGTCTGTCCGGCAGGTTTGTACGGAGACGGTATGTTTGTCGTAATATCGTTTACATATACTATGGCACCGGTTTGGTCTGCCGTGTATATTTGGGCAGCATTCAGTTGATCCAGTCTTAATCTCGGGGCGATGACGCCTGCAAGATTCTCTGCGTCTATCGGTTTTCCGACTACGTCTAATGTTGCTTTTGGAGCAATAGTATTAATTCCTACACCACTTGGTGTTTGTGCATACGCCGCGGCACTTACTGTAAGTGCGATGAGCGACAAGAAATGTCTGTTTTTCATGTTGTGAAATATTTGATTTATGTATTTTATGATGATTGATTTTGTTTTATTTAATCTCTGCTATGCTGTTTTTAACCTAAAACCTATCCCCCAATTCCGCGATGAAGTTTATAAAATAATCCACCCACCATGGAAAAGAAATCGCTACGAGCGTTATTAAAATTATAAACCATAGTCTTGCGTTTGATATTTTTCTATTTCTTTTTCGGCGGTATATTACTTGAGACATGATATTTTAATTATTGATTTTTTTTAATGAAATTCCTTTCGGGAAGCGTCTCGCCAAAAGACAAGACGCGTTCCTGAAAGAAACATTAAGGATTGATGAAAAAACATTTTTTGTAAAAAATGTTTTGCGGTGATCTCGCCTCTTTTGGAGGAAAGGATATATGGTTGATATGTGCTTTTATGTTTCATATGTCGGTTGGCGAATGGCTTTTTGCTTTTGGCGTCATTGCGGGTCTGACCCGCAATCTCTTTCTTTTTTTTAGTGACTAACTCTTGCGAATTTTGTTTTTAAAACTTTGACAAAGATTTTCAACTTTGTCAAAGTGCTTACTTTATATATTGAGTGAATGTTTTTTTTCATTCCCCCCTTCGGGGGTTAGGGGGCATATTCCTTTCCGAAAGAGCGGAGCGTTTTTGTTGCTCCGCTTACTTCCGAAAAGTTTCAATGAACCTAACATTTCACAAAATGTGCTTTGCTGCGGCTTATTGCCTGTTGCTTATCGCTTTTTATACTCGGCTTTTAATTTTTCGGGGGCAAAGTAGAGGATAAAATGAACAAAAAACAAAAAAGAATCCCCTACAAATGCTCTACAAAAACAAAAATACCCCTCCCCTTAAAATAGTTTTTACTATACAAATACACTACATAAAAATAACAAAACATTGTTTATCAATTAGTTGTAAAAATTTTGTAAATTTGTCGTATGAAACAATGAAAAAATAATTCTATTTTTGCCCTTGAAACAAAAAAAAGATTTAAGGACTAAGATGAACCGTACCATTTTCATTTGCATTGCTGTTTTGGCAATCAGTATTTCAAGCAAAATTTCCGCACAAAGAGGCGAACAGTTGGCGATAGATTCTCTGTCGAAAATTGTGAACAGTGAAGCCGAGCCACAAGAAAAAATAAAACCAATGACTGATATTTCACGGCTGTACACCGAATTGGGAGACAGTCTGAAAGCGGAAAAATTTTTAAATCAAGCGCGTACACTTGCCCAAAAACAGAAAGACGGCGGATATATGATTTATGTTTTGAATCGGGAATTGGCAAATACTTGGAATATCTATCCCAGAAATATTACCCGCATATACAAAATTATAGACAGCATATACGCTGCCATTCCGAAAACCGCCAATAGCGAAGCACAAGCGTGGGGTTATTATTACATTGCCGGCGCAAAAGGTATAACGGATTCGAAATATGATTATAACGATTATTTACTGTCTTTATCCATTGCCGAAAAACTTCCCGAAAAATCGGTAGAAAAGTATAAATTATTATTCAATATCTATAGACGTTTGTATATCCAAAACAGAGAAAAAGGAAAAAAAACGGATGCCGAAAAATATCTTGATTTGATGTATCAAACTGCCGGAAAAACCGAAAATAAGGATATTTTGTGCTCGGCAATGAATCTAAAATTGGCATTCATGCTTTCATATTCGCCCCAAAATACAAATTTGATTTCACAAAATTCCGAACGCTTGGAAGAGTTTATTACCAAAAATGAAAACGATATAAATATGGCAACTTACGGAGATGCACTTATGGTTTTGAAATTTAACCGAGGTTCGAGTGCTCATTACAAAGAATTGTTCAATCTCTACATAGAAAATTCCAAAAAATTAGCAGGAAACAATCACAGAATCAAAAGAATCTACATCAGTTACAATATTCTTGACGCCATCGAACAGAAAAATTATGCAAGAGCCGCAGAATTATATCTGCAAAAAATAGAAGTGGATAAAATTATACAACCCAATGTCGTCAGTGATTCTTATGTGAGTTTATCCGAAGTCTATTCCAATGCAGGCGAATATCAACAAGCATTGGAAGCGATGGCTAAAGGTTTTGATTATTACAAACAACACGTGGACGCTCAAATGGAAGAACAGCGCCAACTCGCCGAAATAAAATTTGAAGTAGAGAAGAAAGACGCCGCACTCTCCCTTATCAAAACAAGATCTACACTTTATTATGTCATCGGTTTTTCTGTGATTGGTTTTTTGATATCTGCCGTGATTCACGCCAATCGGCGAAACAAGAGATTGAAACTTGAAAAAGAAAACGTCGAACTTATTTCAGAAAAAATGGCTTATGAAAAAGATAAAATCGGTAAAAAATTAATCGTCAGCACCACCGAACTGGAACGTAAAGAACAACTGCTGGAAAAAACAAAAAATATGAATAAGGAACAGATCAGCAGAACAATACGCAACGAACAGAAAAAAGCCAAAATCACAAGTGATTATGTTAAACTTTTTGAAGAAACAAGACCCGAATTTTTTGACCGATTGTAACAGCAGGCTGCACCAAATAAACTGACTAACAGTGACTTAAAATATTGCGTCCATATCGCACTCCGCGTGAGCAACAAAGAATTGGCAAATATTATGAACGTGGATTATACGACTTTAATGATGAAAAAATACCGCCTGAAAAAGAAACTCAACCTTTCCAAAGATGATGATTTGGAAGAATTTATCACCAAACTTAGCCCGAATATTCCTGATTCGTAAATTTGGAATCGGGACAAGGCTGACGATTTTTCTATAAAGCGGCTGCCTCGAAAAGCATGCAGATGACACAGATTTCGCGGATTTACACGGATAAAAGAAAATATCATTTTTATAACAATCTGATATTCATATATATAAAACCGGCGTTATTTGCGTACCAAATTACTTTTAAGACAATTCCTTCTGTTTTTTTTACTATTTTCTTAATCCCAATTCGGCGATGACTGCCCTGTATCTTCCGATATCTTTGTTTTTAAGATAGTCCAACAATCTTTTTCTTTTACCTACCAATTTTACCAAAGACTTTTCTGTGTTGTAATCTTTGTGATTGTTTTTCAAATGGTTTGAAAGGTGATTGATTCTGAACGTAAAAAGTGCTATTTGTCCTTCGGGACTTCCTGTGTCTTGTGCAGATTTTCCGTATTTCGTGAAGATTTCCGCTTTCTTTTCTGATGTTAAATACATGCCAATATTATTTTAATAATTATTATGTAACGGCGGCGAAATTACACATATTTTTCGGATTGACAAAATCTTTACAAACCAAGTTTCAAAAGACAACGAACATATTCTTGTATTTAATTGATAATCAATATTGATAAAACTAAAAACCTCTAATGTTTTTTTGAGAGAAATGAGAATTATTATACAAAGAAAAATTTTTCAATATATCTTTTTTATATTAACACTCCGCCACATTCACGGCAATGGCAAGTCCGCCTTCGGAAGTTTCTTTGAAACGCTCACTCATACTTTGCGCGGTTTCCCACATACTTTGAATCACCTCGTCCAAAGAAACGCGCGCTTTTGCGGGATCGCTTTCTATCGCGATGTTTGCGGCGGTAATCGCTTTTATGGCACCCATCGAATTTCTTTCAATGCAGGGAATTTGCACCAATCCGGAAATTGGATCGCAAGTGAGACCGAGATGATGTTCCATCGCAATTTCCGCCGCTTGCAAAACTTGAGCCGGAGTTCCGCCCATAATTTCCGTAAGTCCGGCAGCAGCCATCGCCGAAGAAACGCCGATTTCCGCTTGGCAACCGCCCATCGCCGCAGAAATAGTGGCATTTTTCTTGAATAACGTTCCGATTTCTCCGGCTACCAATATGAATCGAATAATATCTTCATCTTTCGTAAATTCCGTGAAGGCTTGCGAATACATCAAAACTGCGGGAATTACGCCGCTTGCGCCGTTGGTCGGTGCCGTAATAATTCTTCCGAAACTCGCATTTTCTTCGTTTACGGCGAGCGCAAAACAGGAAATCCATTTGTTGGTATTCGTGAAAGTTTCCTCCGCTTGAACCACGAGTTTGAACCATTCGTCGAGATTTTTATAAATTTTTTCGCCTAAAAGTGTGCGATTCAAACCGGCTGCTCGTCTGGAAACATTCAAACCGCCGGGGAGAATTCCCTCTTTGTTCACGCCTTTGTAAATACATTCTTTGATTTGCTGCCAAATATAAAGTGCTTCGTTTTCGGTTTCTTCGCGGGTGCGCCAACTTTCTTCGTTCAGAAAAATCAAATCCGAAAACTGCGATAAATTCAACTGTTCAGCATATTTTAAAACATCTTTTCCGCAATGGCAAGGATAAAGCGTACGAATACACATTCTCTCGAAAGAGTTTTGTTCGCGGGTTGCCACAAAACCGCCGCCGACCGAATAATAATCTTGAATCAATTCTTCTCCATTTTCAAAAACGGCTTTGAAAATCATTCCGTTAGGATGAAATTCGAGGGTTTTATTTTTATTTAAAATTAAATGATGTCCGTAAACAAAGGGAATTTCTTTTTGTCCGGCAAAATTGATTTTTTGGGAAGTTTTAATGTTTTCAATTTTTTCGTCTATGGAATTGGTGTCGATTGTTTTAAAATCTTCGCCCGAAAGTCCGAGTATTGCGGCGATGTCGGTTCCGTGTCCGATTCCGGTTTTTGCCAATGAACCGAAAAATTCCACAAAAATTTCTTTCACGGCGGAAATTTGTTTTTCGCGCTCAATCAGTCGGATGAAAGAAGTGGTGGCGTTCCAAGGTCCCATCGTGTGCGAACTCGACGGTCCAATTCCTACTTTTATGATTTCAAATATTGAGATGGATTCCATGTTTGTTGATGGCTTCCCGATTCATCCTGTTAGATACTCATCCTCATGGTAAAAATTATCTAACAGGATAAATCGGGACAAGTTTTGGTTTTTCAAACCGCCAAATTAAAATATTTTTTTCAAAATTTCCGAAACTTCTTTGTGTTTGGTTGCGGGAAAAAGATGTGTTCCGCCTTTGATGACGTAGTTCGGTTTAGAATATTTTATCGGGAAAATCAGGTCGCGGTCGCCCAAAATCTGAATGACGTCGGGATTTTCTTCAAATTTCCATTCGAAAACTTTTTCTACAGACCATTTCAAATAATACGGATCTCGAACTCTGAAATAATCGGAAATATTAGAATTTTTCAAACCCAACCAATTTCCAAGAAACGCGAATAAACCGCCGTTTTCTCTGTATATTTTTTCCGGTAAATATTTGGGAATGCTCATAATTCTGCCGGATTTTATGAACCGTGATTTTTCCTTGTCCGATTTTATACTTCCCAGAATCACCACTTTTTTTGCCGGTTTTAGTTTATTGATTTCCTGCACCAGCATTCCGCCGAAAGAATAGCCGAGCAAACAAAAAGGCTCGGAACCGTCCACTTTTTCAGACATTCTTCGGACATAATTTTCAAAAGATTCATTTTTTTCGGGCATCAGCCAATCAATGAAAATCACGTTTAAATATTCCGGAAATTTTATACGTTCCAAAACTTTGAAATCCGCCCCAAGTCCGCTGATGATGTATAAATTCATCTGTTTATATTTTATTTCAATGGTCAGACGGAACCTTCAATACACAATATCAGATTTTTATGTTGATGATTTTGTCATGAAGGTTTCATTTTTCAAAAATAAAATATTTTTCAGTTCTGAACTTGATTCAGGATTAAAAACCATTTGCGTTAAAATTATACTTAAATATTTCGCAATTATTAAATATATTTAATTTATTTATTAAACATATTTGAAATTTTAATGCGTTTAGCATGGTCTGAGAAATCACCTAAAACCTGAAACCGAATTATGATTTTTGTCAGTTTTTTTAATTACTTTGTAAAAATATATTCTCAATCTATTGATGAAATTTATTTTTGCACAAATTTTTTAGATGAAAAAAACATTAGTCGCCCTCTTTTCCTTTCTGACAGCGGTTTTGATGAATGCTCAAGATGACGACAGCCTCATCACGAAAAAAGATATTGAAGAAGTAGTTCTCACCGCACAATACAATCCGCAATCCATCAATAAATCTATTTACAAAGTAGAAGTGATTGACGCTGAACAAATTAAAAATATGGCGGCAACGAATGTGGCGGAAGTTCTGAATCAAAATCTAAATATCCTCGTTGTAGCCGATACTTCCAGCGGAAATTCTTCTGCAAATATTTTGGGTTTGGGCGGCGAATATACCAAAGTTCTTATCGACAATATTCCTGTGGTGAACGATGAAGGCTTGGGAAATCTGTTTGACCTCACGAAAATCAGCCTCAACAATATCGAAAAAATAGAAATCGTGAAAGGTTCGATGGGCGTGGAATACGGAAATAACGCGGTTGTGGCGGTAATTAATATTATTACCAAAAAAAGTTCGTCTAAAAAATTCTTTGGAAATGTGGCTTTGCAAGAAGAAACCGTAGGAAAAGAATATGATTGGTACAAAAAAGGACAAGGCAGACACATTCAAATTTTGAATTTGGGGTACAATATTTCTGAAAACTGGTTTGTTTCGGCGGATTTCAATCACAATGATTTTCAAGGATTTTGGGGAACTCAAAAAGGCTATCGCTATTTTTCCGAAATAAATGATAAAAAACGCGGCTACGAATGGCAACCGAAAGATCAAATGAACGTCGGAGGTTTGATAAAATATTCCAAAAACAAAACGAACATTTTTTATAAGATTAATTTGCTTCGCGAGGAAATCAATTATCGGGATTCCAAAATAGAACCTTTGAATTTTGCGGGCGGTGAGCGAACTTACATTGCGCATGACAGAGATTATTTCACAACGCGTTGGCTGCATCAGCTAAACCTGATTTCCAATTTGGGAACCGTGAAATATATGGGAGATTTTTCCTATCAGACGCAGTTGAGAGAACTTCAAAAATATATTTACGATATTCCGGCGCGGAAAGAAATTTCGAGAGAAGAAAAACGACCTTTTTACGACATCAATATTTTGTATTCCAGAGGAATGTTCAGTCATTTTTTGGATGATGAAAAACTCGATTTTCAATTGGGTTACGAATTAGACAGAACCGACGGATTTGCGAGTCAACTCACTGAGCAACAATTTTTTAGAACTGATGTTAAAAGAACAATTTTTAATTATGCCAATTTCTTTTCTGCCGAATGGAATGCACTGCCGAAATTCTACGTTCGTCCCGGCGCGAGATTGGCGTTGAGCGATAAATTTGATCATCAATTTAATTATTCTTTGGTTTTGAAATATTCGGCTACACCAAAAATGGACATCCGATTGTCCGGCGGTTCTGCCAATCGTTTTCCAAAATATGAAGAATTGTTTTCCTATTTGATGGACGCCAATCATGACATTCACGGAAATGAAAACCTGAAACCCGAAACAGGAGTTACAATCGGATTGTTTTGGGATTATAAAAATATTAATGAAAACAGAAATATCAACGTCAATTTTTCGGGAATGTATATGGATTTAAAAGATAAAATAGAATTGGCAACCATCAATCTGAATCCGCTGCAATTTCTCTACATCAATGTGGACGGCTACAAATCTCTCTTGTTTTCGGGAAATTTCGGATACAAAAAAGGAAATTTCACGTTCAACTCCGGCGTTTCGCTCACAGGAATTTCCCGCGAAATAAAAGTGTTCAACAGCGTTTCTCCCACTAAATTTTATTTTTATCCCGAAGCCAATATTTCCGCAAATTATAAATTAAACCCGACAAAAACCCTGTTTGCGCTTTACTACAAATACAGCGGAAGCAGCAAACAATATTATCTTGAAGATGTGAATTTGCAGGGTGTCGGGAAATATTCTCTCGAAAAAATCGGAGATTTCAGTATGATGAATGCTACGATTTCGCAGCCGTTTTTTAAAGATCATTTGGAATTGACGCTCGGAATTAAAAATATTTTTGATGTTACAAGCATTGAAAGCACTGCACAATCCAGAAATATTCTCGACAGTTCCAAACTTTTCTACGGAAGAAGTTATTTCGCGAGATTGATGTATGGTTTCTAAGCCCCCTGTCCCCCAAATCGAAGATTCGCCGATTCCATAAAAAAAATAAAAATTAAAAGAGGCAAAGGGGGCAAACGCGGCAAAAATTGTGGTTGAAAAAAAATTATTAAAAAAAATTGAAAAATTTAAAGATATTTTAAAATTTATATAAAAAGTCCGTAGGACTTAATGTGAATAACCATAGGCGCAAGCCTGTGGAAAAGGAAAACGGTAAAAAATTCGCCCGTAGGGCGACACAAAGGATAAAGATTTAAAAAAAATTATCAAGAATTAATTAAAAAAAACACCCCTTTATTAGAAAATTTTCCCCCTTTGGGGGACAGGGGGCATCTAAAAATTATGAAAAACAAAATATTAATCTACTCATTATTAGGCGTCTTCGCTTTTCAGTCTTGCATTAATGACGACGAAACACCGATTGCCATTCCTAATTTCGAGGGAGAAATCGTGAATCCCAATGTTGGCGGTGCCGCTCAACCGAACCAAATTTGGTTTGAATTGAGCAGTGGAAATTCTTCGGAAAATCTGCGTACAAAATGGGATTTGGGATTTTATTGCGGCGATGAATTTAAAGTGATTTTAAATTCGTCTGCACTGATGGCTGCCGGAAAAATAGAAAACGCAACCGATATCAACGCCATTTCCGAAACGCTGGATATATTGGCTTTGGAAGACGAAATTCAAGTGGCAAATTTTGTTGCCGAAAACGAACAATATGTGGACAATCCCGCCGGAAATATCAGCGGACACACGGCTATTGCAGAAATCAGCGAAAACGATTCGGAAAATGGAATTTATCTCGTCAATATGGGAAATGAAATCAATACCGAAAATATTCCGCTCGGAAGTGCCCAACCGAAAGGCGATGCGCGCGGTTGGATGAAAATTCAAATCACCCGAAATGCAGACGGTTACAAAATAAAATATGCGGATATCAACGCTACAACTTACAAAGAATACATCATTCAAAAAAATCCGGATTACAACTTTGTGTTTTTTAGTTTAATTGACAATCAGGAAGTTATGGTTCAGCCCGAAAAAAAACATTGGGATATTTGTTTCACGGTTTTCGTGAATATACTTTCCGGAGCGGGCAGTTATATTTATTCGGATTTTGTAACCACGAATATTCTTTCCGGAGTCGGTGCTTATCAAGTTAAAGTTCCGGCGGGAACTAATGCTACGGAAGTTTACAACAATTTTTCCGCTTCGGATGTGGATGAATCCAAATTTATTTTTGATGATCAAACCGCAATCGGCTCTACTTGGAGATTCACCGGACCGAGCGGAAATGATGTTTACGGCGATAGATTTTACATTATTAAAAACACAGACGGACTTTATTACAAACTGAAATTCAATAGGATGACGAATTTGGAAGGCGTTCGCGGAAACCCCGAATTTGAATACAAACCGTTGTGAGTTTTGAGTGATGAGATTCGAAACATTATCTAATTATCAAAATGATTATTTTTGCCTTGTTTCAATCCCTTGATTTTTTTGAAAGATTATTACTATTTTCTCGGCGTAAAAAAAGATGCTTCTTTGGAAGACATCAAAAAAGCATATCGCAAACTTTCCCTTAAATATCATCCCGATAAAAATGACAACGACGAGTTTTTTGAACAGCGTTTCCTCGAAATTCAGGAGGCTTACAACATTTTGATAGACGAAGAAAACAGAAAAATCTATAATCAAAATTTCGGAATTTCTCAGCGGAGCTCCAGATCGCATTTTCCGCCAAAGATTAAAACCTTTACGGCAAATAAAATTCGCGTAAAAAAAGGCGAAGAAATCATTTTGAATTGGCAAACCAACGATGCGGATGTAGTGAAAATCTTGCCTTTCGGTCTGGAAAAATCTTATGGCGAACGGATTTTCAGAATCACGGAATTTAAAGACGGTAGATTTCACGTCGTGCTTCAAGCGATGAATACGCTCATCCATAAAACTGCCGTTCAGGGAATTACATTTACCGAAATTTTCGAAAGCGAAACCACAACCGGAAAAGTGTTTAGCGGACAAGAAAAACCGGATACTCCTGCTGATAAAAGTTTTTTAAATCTGAAAAAAATAACGATAATTTTCATACTCGCATTTGCAATTGCCGTGTTTTTGGAACGTTGTTTCAGAAATCACTCGATTTGAAATTTGAAACGAAATGATTTCACACCTCTTTCTAAAAAAAATCGGTACAAACACTGTCTATTTCTTCATAAAACACGAGGAACAAATCACTTCACTTCCACGCCGTTTTTCACTTTTTCGTCCGGCGTTACGAAAGCGAGTTTTCCGTCCGGTTTTGTGGTCAGAAGCAACATTCCGTGAGATTCGATGCCGCGAATTTTTCTCGGCGCGAGATTTAGCAAAATCATCACTTGTTTTCCGGCGAGTTCTTCGGGCGAAAAACTTTCCGCAATTCCCGAAACCACGGTGCGCACATCTGTGCCGGTATCTACTTTCAGTTTCAAAAGTTTGTCGGTATTTTCCACTTTTTCGGCTTCCAAAATAGTGGCGGTTCTCAAATCGATTTTCGTAAAATCGTCAAAAGAAATTTCGGTTTTCATCGGAGCGGCGTTTGGATTGGTTTTTTGATTGTTGATTTTCGTATTTTCTAATTTATTAATTTGATTGTCAATGGTTTCGTCTTCAATTTTTGAAAATAAAAGTTCGGCTTCATTCATCTGTTCACCGCTTTTTATCAGAACCGGATTCGATTTCAAATCGTTCCAATTTTTCTTTTCGAGGTTAAAAATTTTAAGGATTTTTTCGCTCGTAAACGGCAAAAACGGTTCGCAGATTTGTCCGAGTGCTGCTGCAATTTGTGCTGCAACAAAAAGCGATTCGGCGGTTTTTGCTTCGTCGGTTTTTATGGTTTTCCAAGGTTCTGCGGTTTGCAAATATTGGTTTCCAAAACGCGCCAAATTCATCAAAGCGGAAAGCGCATTTCTAAATTCAAATTTTTCCAAATAAAATTCAATTTCTGTTGCGGATTTCGTAATTTCTTTTAATTCTTCCGCTTGTTCATTTCCGGGAGGAATTTTTCCGCCGTAATATTTGTGAATCAAAACCGCAACCCGATTGATAAAATTCCCGAAAATCCCCACCAATTCGGAATTATTTTTGGTTTGAAAATCTTTCCAAGTGAAATTGTTGTCTTTGGTTTCCGGTGCGGAAGAAATCAAAACATATCGCAAAACATCTTGTTGATTCGGGAAATCTTCGACATATTCGTTTGCCCAAACCGCCCAATTTCTGGAAGTTGAAATTTTTTCGTTTTCCAAATTCAGAAATTCAAAAGCGGGAACATTGGTCGGCATAATGTAATCTCCGTGCGCTTTCATCATCGCCGGAAAAATAATGCAATGAAAAACAATGTTGTCTTTCCCGATAAAATGAATCAAATCCGAATTGTCATTTTGCCAAAAATCTTTCCAATTTTTTCCATTTTTCGCAGCCCATTCTTTGGTGAAGGAAATATAACCGATGGGCGCATCAAACCAAACGTAAAGCACTTTTCCTTCGGCATTCGGAAGCGGAACAGGAATACCCCAATTCAAATCTCGTGTCATCGCACGCGGTTTCAAACCTTCGTTCAACCAAGATTTCACTTGTCCGTAAACATTTGGTTTCCAATCGTTTTTATGTCCTTTGATGATCCATTCGTTCAAAAAATTTTCGTAATCGTTCAAAGGAAGATACCAATTTTTGGTCGGTTTCAGAACGGGAACATTTCCGCTCAACATAGATTTCGGGTTGATGAGTTCCGCCGGAGAAAGTGTAGAGCCGCATTTTTCGCACTGATCGCCGTAAGCGTTTTCGTTTCCGCAATTCGGGCAAGTGCCTGTGATGTAGCGGTCTGCCAGAAATTCGCCGGCTTCTTCATCAAAATACTGTTCGGAAATTTCTTCAGCGAATTTTCCTTTATCGTAAAGCGTTTTAAAAAAATCTTGACTTGTTTCGTAGTGATTTTTAGACGTGGTTCGCGAATATTCATCGCATGAAATTCCCAAATCTTCGAAAGATTTTTTGATGATGGCGTGATATTTATCCACAATTTCTTGCGGCGAAACACCTTCTTTTTTTGCACGAATGGTAATGGGAATCCCGTGTTCATCGGAGCCGCAGATGAAAGCAACGTCTTTTCCGAGCCGCCGTTGAAATCTGGCGTAAACATCCGCAGGAATATAAACTCCCGCCAAATGCCCGATATGAACGGGTCCGTTGGCATAAGGCAAAGCGGCGGTAATCATGATTTTTTTGTCGGGCATCAATTATTTTTTTTTGCAAAGATACATTTAAGAATCAAGATAAAAGAGTGAAAAAAAACAAATCAAACGTATTAAAAAATTTGCCAACTATTCGATTTTATTTTTTTTACATAAGACTTTTCATGAATTACTTTGAATAAAGATTAAAGGATATAAAATCTCAAAAAAGTTCCGTTTCCTCGCCTTTTTCTACCGGATATTTTTCCGTGAAACAGCCGAAACAATGGTTGGAACTTCCCAAAATTTTGATGAGATTTTCCATACTCAAAAATTCTAATGTATTGACGCCGAGATATTTGCAAAGTTTTTCTTTAGACATATTTGCGGAAACCAAATCATCTTTTGAAGGCGTATCAATCCCCAAAAAACACGGCGCAATAATCGGTGGAGAAACGCTTCGGAAATGGATTTCTTTCGCACCGGCATCTTTCAGAATTTTTACCAAACGTTTCGCCGTAGTTCCGCGAACAATGGAATCATCAATGATGACTACTCGTTTTCCTTTGATTTCTGAAATAATCGGGTTCAGTTTTAAATTCACAATTCGCTCGCGCATTTCTTGAGTCGGAACGATGAAACTTCTGCCGACGTATCGGTTTTTAATTAAAATCGCACGAAACGGAATTCCCGATGCTTTGGAAAAACCAATCGCAGCCGGAACTCCGGAATCGGGAACGCCAATCACAACATCGGCTTCAACGGGAGATTGCTCCCAAATTTTTTCTCCGGATTTTTCACGAATTTCGTGAACGTTGATGCCTTCAAGATTGGAATCGGGGCGCGCAAAATAGATGTATTCAAACGCGCAAATTCTTTTTTCGCAGTTTTCTTTTACCACGAAAGATTGCAAACCTTTCTCGTTGTCGCTCGTAAAAACGATTTCGCCGGGCAAAATATCCCGAATATATTGTGCGCCGATTCCGTCTAAAGCCGCAGTTTCAGAGGCGGCAACAAATGTTTTTTCGTCAATCGCTCCCAAAACCAACGGACGAATGCCGTGGAAATCTCGAAATGCGAAAAATTTATTTCTCGTCATCCCAACTACGGAATATGCGCCTTCGATTTTTTCCATAGTCGCTTTGATGGCACCTCTCAAACCGAGGTCGATATTTTTTTGAATCAATCTTAAAATAATTTCCGAATCTGAAGTGGCTTTAAAAGTGATGCCTTCGGCTTCCAATTCTTTTTTCAGCAGTTTTGCGTTGGTCAGATTTCCGTTGTGTGCGATGGAAAGGATGATTTGGTCCCATTCATTTTTTGCAAAAAAGGGTTGGAAATTGTATTTTTTCTTGTCGCCGGCGGTGGTATATCTCGTGTGTCCGATGACACCGTTTCCCATAAAAGTTTCCGGCTCGCGAATGCTTTTATAAACGTCCAAAACCAAGCCTTCATCTTTGATGTTGTAGATTTTCCCTTCTTTCATCACGGAAATTCCGCAGGCTTCTTGTCCGCGATGTTGCAGCGCAAAAAGTCCGAATTGCGAAAGCGAAAACGTATCGATGTCGGATTCGGAATAAAGCCCGAAAATTCCACATTCTTCTTGCGGAGCGTCAAGACGTTCTTCGTTTTTGTCTCGAAAGAGATTTCTGCCGTAAGTTCTTGATTTAAACTGTTTTAAGTAGTTTTGTTTTTGGCGGTTGATAGGCATTTTTTTTAAATTCAAAGTTCAGGATTCAAAGTTGAAAACTGACATGTTTCCAAATTTACATCTTTTATTTGGTTGATGATTTGCTTTTCCAAATCGAGGTGCTAATGCAAAGTGAAATTGTATATGCAAATATTGCAATTATTTTCGATATATAAAAACAAGCGATTTTAGCGAAACACTTTGAGAAAAAATTTATGTAAAAAATATTCTAAATATTTAGCAAATTCAGATATAATTTTTTAGATATAATTGGGCAAAAATTTTGGTAATGTTGAAAATCTTTAGTTATTGATAATGAATGAATTAATATATAAAATTAGATAATTTCTAAGACGATCAACAATACTTTACATACTAAAAATCCAAAAAAAAGTTTTGAAATAACCGGATTCTAATCCAAAAAAGTTTAGATATTTTCGGATTAAAATCCAAAAAAGTTGTATTTTTGTTTTTTGAAATATTTTAATGTTATGATTAAAAGAATTTTGGAAGACCAAATAAAAAACCGATTTTTTCAAGGAAAAGCAATTATTTTGATGGGCGCAAGACAAGTCGGGAAAACCACTTTGCTCAAGAAAATCACAGAAAATTCAGACGATGTTTTGTGGCTTAACGCCGATGAAACGGATGTTTTGGAACTTTTCGGTTCGGCAAATTCAGTTCGGCTGAAACAGTTTTTCGGAACAAAAAAAATGGTAATCATTGACGAAGCACAAAGAATTCCCGATGTTGGTCTTAAACTCAAACTCATCACCGATTCCATTCCCGAGATTCAACTGATTGCCACCGGAAGTTCTTCTTTTGAACTCGCAAATCGGGTGAACGAACCACTGACAGGCAGAAAATGGGAATACAAAATGTTCCCGATTTCGTTTGAAGAAATGGTGAATCATCACGGACTTTTGGAAGAAAATCGCTCGCTTTATCACCGCTTGGTTTACGGCTATTATCCCGAAGTCATCAACAATTTGGGAAAGGAAAAAGAAGTTCTTAAACAACTGACAGACAGTTTTTTATACAAAGATATTCTGATGTTGGAACAAATTAAAAAACCCGAAAAAATCATAAAACTTCTTCAAGCATTGGCATATCAAGTCGGCGCGCAGGTTTCCTATGCGGAAATCGGAAATATGATTGGGTTGGACAGCAAAACCATAGAAAAATACGTCTTGGTTTTGGAACAATCTTATGTGATTTTTAGGCTCGGATCTTTCAGCAGAAATCTTCGTAACGAACTGAAAAACAGTAAGAAAATTTATTTTTACGACAATGGGATTCGCAACTCGTTGATTGCCGATTTCACCATTGCCGAAGTTCGGAACGACATCGGAAAACTTTGGGAAAATTTTCTGATTTCCGAAAGAATGAAAAAATTGGAATATCAATCGCTTTGGAAAAACTCGTGGTTTTGGCGAACCAAAGAACAAAAAGAAATTGATTTGATAGAAGAAAGCGACGGGAAAATCAACGCCTACGAATTCAAATGGAATCCCGCGGCAAAAACAAAAATTCCAAAAGCATTTTTAGAAAACTATAAAAATGTTGATTTTCAAATCATTACACCTAAAAACTACACTGAGTTTTTGCTGTGAATTGATGAAATTCAAACCACGAATTGTAAAATTTTAATGCGTTTACATTGTTTCATCATCTTTACCGTTTTCCACATTTTCTCATTATATTTGCGGGTGCCAAAATGAAACACGCATGACAAAATATTGACACACAAGCGAAATCGAGGAACGAGATTCGCCGACACCATTAAAAAAAATAAAAATGCAGGAGGCAATGATTGTACAAAGTGTTCCATCTGACCGCTGAAAAAAATAAAATATGAACAGATGAAATCCCAATACATCAAAATCAGCGTTTTTCTTTCGATAATTGTTATAATTTTTATAGCAAGATTAGCGTATATGCAACTTTTTACGGACAGATACGCACTGAACGCCGCAAATACGTCCATAAAAATAGAATACACCATTCCTCAACGCGGCGTGATTTTCGACAGAAACGGAAAAATTCTCGTGGGAAATCAACCTTCCTACGAAATTCAATACACCGACGCGCTATTCAAAAAACCTTTCGATACCATTGGGTTTTGCGACCTTTTGCAAATTTCCAAATCGGATTTCATCGGCAGAATTAATAAAATTAAATTGGAAATTAAGCAGAAAAAAATCTCCAAACTCTCACCCACCACATTTCAGAAAAACCTCACGCGCGAAGATGCCGCCAGAATACAGGAAATTATTTTTAAATATCCCGCTTTCGATATCGTTTCCAGACCCATTCGCCAATACGAAGTTTCCACGTCCGGAAATCTGCTCGGCTACACCAATGAAGTGAACGAAAGAGAAATTAAAAAAGATTCGCTTTACTATATTCGAGGAGATTTAATCGGGAAATCCGGAATTGAAAAGGCTTATGAAAAAGAACTTCGCGGCGAAAAAGGAATGAAATACGTTCAAAAAGACATCAAACTCCGAAGTATCGGTTCCTACAAAAACGGCGAATTGGACAAAGAAGAAATCACCGGAAAAGACATCACGCTCACGATTGATTACGATTTGCAAAAACTTGCCGAAGAAATGCTGGTGAACAAACACGGCGCAATCGTGGCATTAGACCCTAACAACGGCGAAATTCTGGTGTTGGCAACCGGTCCGGACATTGATCCCAATCTTTTCACCGGTCCGGAAAAATCCAAAAATCTCTACAAACTCGCCAACGACACGATTTATGAAAACAAACCTACTTTCGATCGCTCTATTCAAGGCGAATATCCGCCCGGTTCCACGTTCAAACTTTTGACGGCTCTTTCCGGAATGCAAATGGGCGTGTTCGACGAAAATACCATTTTTCCGTGCGGCGGCGGTTTTTATTATCGCGGTTTGAGCATCAAAGGACACGGCGGCGCAGTTCCGCTAATTCCCTCGATTCAAGTTTCCAGCAACTGCTATTTTTCTTACGCTTATTTGGCGATTATCAATAAATATCCCGACAATCCGTCCAAAGGCGTGGACGAATGGAAAGCAATTATGGCGAGTTTCGGACTTGGTGATTATTTGGGTAATGATTTGGCAGTCGGTTCAAGAGGCAGAATTCCGAGCGGCGAATTTTATGAAAATCGGCAAAAAAATCTGAACAAATACAGCGGAAAAAAAGATTTTGAAAATTGGGATCCGCTTCCCACAGGTGCCGTTTTCAACGGAATGGGACAAGGCGATATTATGATGACGCCGCTTCAAATGGCGAATGTTTCTGCGGCTATCGCAAACAAAGGTTGGTTTTATACGCCGCACATCGTGAAAAGTATTGACGGAAAACCAAATCCCGACCCCAGATTTAAAGTGAAACATCAAACTTTGGTAGATTCTAAATATTTTGAAATCGTTTTAAAAGGAATGGAAGCCGTAGTTTTGCGCGGAACGGCTTACGGTTTAAAATCCGCAGATTTCACACAACTTGCGAAAACGGGAACGGCGCAGGTTCCGCAGGGGAAAGACAATTCTATTTTTGTGTTGATTGCTCCGGCAGAAAATCCGAAAATTGTAGTTGCCGCCGTGATGGAACACGCCGGATTTGGTGCAACTTGGGCAGGACCGGCTTGCACTTTAATTGCCGAAAAATACATCACCGGCGACATCAAACGCGAACATCTTTACAACAAAATGACGACCTCGAGTTTCATGCCCGAATACAAACGCCAATACATTTCCGAAATGAAACGAAAAGGCTGGTACAAAGAACCAGATACGGTGAAGGTTGAGGATTGATTTTTTAAAGTATTTTCAGGATATTTTTTTCACTTCATTAAAGAGTTTTTCCGAAATTTCCGAGATTTCACCAACGCCGTTTACTTCTACATATTTTCCCTGCTGTTTGTAAAGTTCGGCAACTTCGGCGGTTTTGGTATAATATTCCTTGATTCGGTTTCGGATGATTTCTTCATTGCTGTCGTCTGTTCTGCCACTGGTTTTGCCGCGTTTCAGAAGCCGCTGAACCAAAATTTCATCGTCCACTACTAACGCAAGACAAATATTGATTGGGGCGTTTAGCACATCTTTCACAATTTTTTCCAAAACTTCGGTTTGAGCAACGGTTCTTGGAAATCCATCGAAAATAAAACCCGAAGAATCGGTTGGTTTTTTTACTTCTTCGATGAGCATATCAATGGTGATTTTGTCGGGAACCAATTCGCCTTTATCAATAAAAGATTTAGCCGCTTTTCCGAGTTCGGTTTCGTTTTTTATGTTGTAGCGGAACAAATCTCCGGTAGAAATTTGTTTTAAATTAAATTTTTCAATCAGGTTTTCAGCCTGAGTTCCTTTTCCGCTTCCGGGCGGTCCGAAGAGAATGATATTTATCATAATTTTTGTTTTTTTGTTAAATTCATATTTTTTTAAATTTATAATTATTCATCCCTTCGGGATTTTATGTTTAAAGTTCAATCCCGAATCTAAATCATTTCATTCCCAAAATCGCTCTTTTCTGAGCCATTGCGTAGCCGCAGTGCAGACTTTCGTGGAGATTGTTGAAAATTACGGCATCCTGAATATTTTTTAAATCCATTCCGAAACTTGTATTGTAAGGCGTATAATCCGTGAAAAATCCGGCATCATAATCGCGCATCAAAATTTTTGAAGTTTCCGTGAGCAAAAACGCCAAATCTTCCACTTCGAAAGGCTGAACGTCCAAATTCGGGAGTGTTCCTTTTTTGTAGGTTTCCACCCAATATTTATCAATTCTGAAAGAATTTCCACTGAGGTAATAATGCAGAAGTTGCTGTGTTGCAACACAATGTGCGATGTTCCAGAAGATATTGTTGTTGAAACCATCAGGAATTTCCAGCAAATCTTTGTGAGACGTATTTTGAAGAATATTGAGGAGATTTTTTCTCACCTGTCTGTGAGCCAGAAAATGATAATTCATTTTTAAATCGGTTTAAAACAGCAAAATTAGTTTAATAAACCGAAAGCGACAAAGTTTTTAGGATTTTTAAATCTCACTTCAATCCGGAAAAACTGTCCACAAATTTTACGGTGAAATCGGGAAAATTATCTACGAATTTTATGGTGAAGTCCGGAAAAGAATCCACGAATTGCCATTCTCCGCATTCATCGGGAAAATCGGTTACGATTTTTACTTTAATATCCGAAAAATTTTCTACGATTTTCACATTGAAATCTGCGAAACCATCCACAATTTTCACTTTGCCGTAGATCGGAATTTCCTTCAAAGTACAATCATTATTTATTTTTTGAGAAAAAAACGACGAGAAAGCAAAACTAAACACTAAAAGCGAAATTATTTTTTTCATTAATCAGATTTTACAGACTTAAAGCAATTTCCCCGTCAAGAGCAATCCGGCAACCGAGAAATAAATGATTAAACCGGTAACATCAACCAAAGTGGCGACAAACGGTGCGGACGAAGCCGCGGGATCGAGTTTGAATTTTTTAAGAATAAACGGAACCATAGAACCGGAAAGTGTTCCCCACAAAACCACGAACACCAACGATAAACCTACGCTCAATGCAATGAAAAACCAATGTTCTCCGTAGTCGAACAAACCGAGCAAATGCCAAATCAATATTCTGGAAAATCCGATAATTCCCAGAATTCCGCCAAGCAACAAACCGGTAAAAATTTCTTTTCTCATCACATACCACCAATCGCGAAGTGTAACTTCTTGAAGTGCCATCGCCCTGATAATCAACGTTGCCGCTTGCGAACCGGTGTTTCCGCCGCTGGAAATAATGAGCGGAATGAATGATGCGAGTATGACCACTTTTTTAATTTCGTCTTCAAAAAATCCCATCGCGGAAACGGTCAGCATTTCGGAAAAAAACAAAATGGTGAGCCAAAATCCTCTTTTTTTCACCATTCCCATCACGGAAGTTTGTATGTAAGGAACGTCTAAAGCCTCTACCCCACCGAATTTTTGAATGTCTTCTGTGTTTTGCTGTTCGATTTGGTCGAGGATGTCGTCAATGGTTACAATTCCTACCAAAACACCGGATTCGGTAATAATCGGAAGCGCGGTTCTGTCGTATTTTTCAAAATAAGCAACGGCATCTTCTTTGGAAGTGGTGGTGGTAATTGCAACAAAATGATTATCAGTGAGTTCGGATATTAAAGTTTCTTCATCTGCCAAAAGCAAAGCACCGATGGCGAGGTCGTCTATCAAGCAATTTTTTTCGTCAACCACATATAAATGATTGAGCGTTTCTACTTTTTTGCCGACTTTTTTAATTTGCTGGAGACATCTTTTCACCGTCCATTCTTTGCGAATTTGTATGTAATACGGCGTCATCAATCTGGCGATGGAATCCGCGTGATAGCCCAAAAGTTTCAGAGCAATTCTGCGTTCCTGCGGATTGAGATGATTGATGGAATATTTGATGAGTTCGTCCGGAAAATCTTCAAAAAGTGCGGTTCTGTCGTCTGGCGTCATTCCGTTCAGGATTTCGGAAACTTCTTCGCTTCCGATGCTTCGGATGGTTTCTTCTTGGAAATCGGGGTCGAGGTGCGAAAAAACATCGGCTTTATATTCTTTCGGAATTTTCAGAAAAGCCAACAAACGTTCGTCTGCGTGAAGTTCACTCAGCGTTTCTGCAATATCGGCAGCATTGAAAATCAATTCGTCTGTGGTTTGCATTTCCGAAATTTGGTTGTGCAAAAATACTTCAAATTTTAAAATTAAGTCATGTTTTTTCATCTGTTTATATTTTATTTTTTTCAGCGGTCAGATGGAACACTTTGTACAATCATTTGCCTGTGTGTCAATATTTTGTCATGCGTGTTTCATCTAATTAATTTGTCAAGGATACGACCATCCGAAAGTTTGTTTTTAAAAAGAGCCTGAGAATGCTTTAATTTGAAAAAAAATCAAAGAATCTCAAATACATGATTGTGTCATAAATTATCTGATTCTATATTTTAATACATTCATTATCAGTAATTAATAGATTTGTATCAATCGATTTGTGACACTACCGAAAAAACATACTCTTGTAAAAGTGGACAAATGCTGATAGATAAAAAATTATGAAATGAAGGAATACTAAAAGCCACTTTTGATTTTGACTTTTGTCACAATGAAATTCTTGATAAAATGTATTGGAAAAGAAATATTTATACTAAAATTAAAAATAAATAGCGGTTTAGTTATGTAAAGTTGATATTTTTTCTCCTCGAAAAAAAAGTAAATTTGCGGTATGAAAAAATTCTCTTCCAAAAGAAGCGTTCAGATTTTGGCTCACATTCTGAAAGAATACGAAATTTTTGATGTCATCATTTCTCCCGGCTCCCGAAACGCGCCGTTGGCAATACATTTTGGCGAATCAGACGGCTTTAATACTTACAGCATTGTGGACGAAAGAAGTGCCGCTTTCGTAGGTTTGGGAATGGCAAAAAGTTTAAAAAAACCTGTGGCAATCACTTGTACCAGCGGTTCGGCGGCGGCAAATTATTATCCCGCAATCACAGAAGCGTTTTATCAAAACATTCCGATTTTGGTTTTAACGGCAGACCGACCGACTGATTTTGTGGACATTTTCGACGGACAAACCATTCGGCAAAAAAACCTTTACGAGCAACATTCCTACGGAGATTTTGAACTTTTGGAAGACCGTGAAGAAAATGCAGACGACCACAACCGCGAAACCATCAAAAAAGCAGTGGAATTGTGTTTTGAAAAACAAGGTCCGGTTCACATCAATATTCCTTTGGCAGAGCCGCTTTACAACTTGGTTACGGAACTTCCGTTTTTTTCCTCTGTCGAAAAAACCATCAAGCAAAAAAATTATGAAATTTCTTCAGGTTTAATCGCCGAATTTAATACTTCAAAAAAAATTCTGGTTCTCGTAGGAACGAAAGATTATAATCCCGATTTGGAATATCAACTTTCACAATTGGTTAAAAATCATAGTGTTGTGGTTTTAAGCGAAGTGAATTCCAATTTGCATCACGAAAAATTTTTCAAACATATTGACAGGTATATTTTTAATTTTTCCGATGAAGACTACAAAACTTACGCTCCGGATTTATTAATTACGATTGGGCAAAACGTAGTTTCAAAAAAAGTAAAACAATTTTTGAGAAAAGCCGCACCCGAAAAACATTGGCATATTGACGAATTTTGGCAACCCGACACCTATTTCTCTTTAACCCAAAAAATCGAAGCCAAACCCGAAATATTTTTTAGTAAATTATTGAATAACATTAATTTAGAGCCGAGTTCGTATTACAATCTTTGGGATGTTTTGCGCGATAAAAAAGATGAAAAACATTCGGAATATTGTTTGAAAACAGGCTTTTCGGATTTCACGGTTTTCAGGATTTTTTCGGAGAACGTTCCGGAAAACTACAACATACATTTTTCAAATTCTTCCGCCATTCGATATGCGCAACTGTTTGATTTTAAACAAAATAAAATCTATTGCAATCGCGGAACCAGCGGCATCGAAGGCTGCACTTCCACAGCGATGGGTTTTGCGATAAAAAATCCGAATCCTACGGTTTTAATCACCGGCGATTTGGGATTTTTCTACGATATCAACGGGCTCTGGAACCAATATATTCCGCCGTTTACAAGGATTATTATTTTTAATAATCGCGAAGGAAATATTTTTAAAATCATTCCCGGACCGGAAAACGCCGCCGAAAATATTTTAGACGAGTTCATCACCACAAAACACAACCGAAACGCCGAATCTCTCGCCAAAACTTTTGGATTTTCCTACATAAAAGCAGACGACGAGCCAACCTTGGAACGCGTTTTAGAGAATTTTTTCAAACCCGATGCTCAACCTAAAATTTTGGAAATCAACACTTCGGAAGTTCAAAACGCTGAAATTTTACGCGGATATTTTGAGGTTATTTCTACTTGATAAATTGCCATAATAATAAAAATAATACATTTAAACCATATTATTCCGCTATTTTCGGTCGAATATTCCGAAAAAAAATTATTGAATTTTTTGTAATTTCGCACAAATTTAAAATTAAAGTTAGCAATGGCTATCAAAATAACGGATGAATGCATCAATTGCGGTGCTTGCGAACCGGAATGTCCGAACAACGCGATTTATGAAGGAGCAGTGGATTGGAAAGTTTCGGACGGAACCGCGCTTTCGGGAAAAGTAACGCTTTTTTCCGGATTGACGATAGATGCAAACGCTCCGCAAGAACCTGTGAACGATGATGTTTATTTCATAGTTTCCGATAAATGCACCGAGTGCAAAGGTTTTCATGAAGAACCTCAATGTGCTGCCGTTTGTCCGGTAGATTGCTGTATTCCCGATGAAAATCACACCGAAAGCGAAGAATTGCTGCTCAGCAAAAAAGCGTTTTTACACGGAGAATAAATTTCGATATTCTCAATAATTTCTTTAAGATGCGGAAAATCCTATTGATACTTTTAATCATCGTTACCGCCGGAAAATGAAAAAGTCATTAAACAAGTTGAAAATTCACCGACTATACAAAAACTTTCCGCATATTTAGAGGAATTTTACGGACAAAAACATGATTCTTACCGATTAATTCTCTCGCTTTTTTTGCACTCCGGCGGTTTTAATTCTGAAATGATTAATTCCAACGGACAAAAAGAAGTTTACGCAGTTGTAGGTCCAAATTGTGAAATCGATTTTTTACCGGTTTTTGATAAAAATTTCATTGAAACAGATATAGTTTTGCACGAATTTGGAAATCCGATAACGGATAAATATGAGAGGAAAATCAATGATTTAAAAGAAAAATACTACACCGTTGAGTTGCAAAAGACCGGAAAAGAAAACGGCTATGAGGAATGGAAAGATGTGTTTAATGAACTCATATTGCGGGCGACTACCATAAAAATTACAGAAAAATATTTCGGAAAAGCGCAGGCGAAAAAAAATCTGGATTGGGAAATATCGGAGGGATTCGGATTGGTGGAGTCTATTCTTAAAATCTTGGACGAATACGAACAAAACCGAAATCTATATCCCACATTCGATAAATTTTTTCCGGTTTTATTGGAACGGATGAAATAAATTGATGATAATCAATATATTCCAAATTTCACTCGATGGATTGTATTATGAAAGCAAAACAAAATCAACAGAAGATGTCGATTGAGCTAAAACCTCAGGCTAAACGCATTAAAGTTAATCCGCCGTCTTTTTTTTAACGCAAAGATTTCGCCATACTTTTATCTTGATTTTTCGAAAACGCAAGGGCATTTTATTTAGCAAAAGCTTGTGTTCTCTTAATGCGTTTGACCTGCTAAAACCTGAGCAACAATCTTTTACCTGAAAAAAATCTATATCTTTGTATGAAATATTCTCGAATTTATGATATTATCAATGACGGGTTTCGGCAGAAGTGAAGGTGTTTTTGAAGGAAAAAAATATATGCCGGAAATCAAATCGCTCAACAGCAAAAGTTTTGATTTAAACCTCAAAATACCGCTTCATCTGAAAGAAAAAGAATTTGAAATCCGAAAGATTCTCAGCGATAAAATCATTCGCGGAAAAATAGATTTTAGCATTGGTTGTGAACTTTTGGAAGCAAATCCGAATGTGAAAATCAACCGGGAACTCATCCGAAATTATATGAATCTGCTGAAAGAATGTGCTTTAGACGGACCCGACTTCGAATACCTGAAAATGGCGGTTCGTTTGCCCGATGCTATTTCCGGAAAAACCGATGAACTCGATGAAAATGAATGGATTTTCCTACAAAATTTAATTGAAAAAGCCATTGAAGAATTTGATAATTTCCGTAAAACAGAAGGCTCAATATTAAAAGAAGACATGCTGAAAAGCATTGAAAACATTGGGAATTATCTTTCCGAGATTGTTCCGTTTGAAAAAGTTCGGATGGAAATTTTAAAAAGCCGATACGAAAAAACATTAAGCGAATTTGAAAACGTGGATGAAACGCGTTTCTACCAAGAACTCGCATATTACGCCGAAAAATTGGATATTTCCGAAGAAAAAGTGCGGCTTGCCCAGCATTTGAAATATTTTAATGAAGTGGCGGAAGACGAAAATCTGAACGGAAAAAAACTCGGTTTTATTTCACAGGAAATCGGGAGAGAAATCAATACTTTGGGTTCAAAAGCCGCTCACGCCGACATCCAGAAATTGGTGGTAAAAATGAAAGACGACCTCGAAAAAATTAAAGAACAAACGATGAATGTTTTGTAGATGTGAGAAACCTATACATTTAAACAAACTCAAGGTTTTCGATTACGGAAATTTTCAATTTGTTGAAGCCGTTGAACCGTTTGAACCGTCTAAGAAATCAATCCGAAAATAGAAATAATCACCCATTTGTTATAAAAATAAGGCGTTCCGAATGCATCGAAAAAAATATTCTTTTTAGCCATAATTTCTGCGGCAAATTGACGGAATTACAAATTTTTCAACAAGTGGCTAAATTCGCTTAAAATCATTGAAGTTGCACCCCAAATAATGTGTCCATTAAAATTGATGACCGGAACTTCAACGCCTTTTGTTGCAGATAAAATCATCATTTCGGGTTTTTCGGC
>JAITMJ010000137.1 GCA_031277475.1 Flavobacteriaceae bacterium | reverse complement strand
AAAAAATACGGTTCGGTTTCAAAATCTGTCGGGAAAATAGTATCGGTTTCGGGAAATACTTTTACCGTAAACAAAGGCAGTTGGAACTATATTTACAGCAAAACCGGAAAGAAAATCGGTTCAAGAGCGGCGAGATGAAAAAACTTTTAAATATAAACTTATGAAAAAAACAGTATTATTATTTTTAGCATTAAGCCTTGTGGTTTCGTGCGGGAAAAAAGAAAGACCAAACGTATCGCTCCATAAAACCGGTACAACATCCGAATCGGGCAAAAACTATTTGAATTACAACGGATTATCTTTTTCATATCCCGACGGTTGGGAAATTGAAAAAGAAGTTTTGGAAGAAGATTTAGGATTCAGTGTAACTTGTGAAAAAAAAGGATTGGAGTATTCAGAAATATTTAGCGTTACTTGGTTTAAAACAACCGACACAACACCTGAAGAAATACTTGAAAGCATGCTCGAAGGGATGAAACAATCCTCTTATGGTAAAAAAATTGAAGTAGGCAGTCTGTACGATTCAAATTTTAAAGGATTAGATGCGGTCTCAAAGGATTACAACCTTACTCTATTTGGAGAAACATCTTACGGGAGATTAACCTCATTTGTTATGAACGGAAATACCACCATAATATCAAAAAGCAGCGACTCAAAAAGCAAATTGGACACCGAATTTCAAATGATAGAAGAAAGTTTTAAACTGAAATAATTTTGCTATGGCAATATAATGACGGAAAAATATTTTTTTTTCAAATCTCCCTCCTCAAAAACTCCTTCGTCACGTTTTTTTTATTTTTTATAGTTTTTTTCGGATAGTTTTTTAAAAATATTTTGCCGCTGTATGATTATTTTCTACGTGTCGAATCAAATAAACGATTTCATGTTCTACTTTATACGAAGTGAAAAAAACATACCACGAAGTATTTCTGTTTCTTTTGAATACAGCATATTTCATATTTTTTTCGTATCTGTCGAAGTGTGTCGGTGCGAATTTGTGCGGCAGCCTGTGTAAATTTGTTTTTATCGTTTCTATCAATTCTATCACATATTCGGATGCCGATTCTTGAAATCCGAAATATTCCTTTTGGTATAGAATTTCCATCAAATCTTCAAAGTAATCGATTACTTCCGGCAATATGATTATTTTCATCGTTTGGCGTATTTCTTGTCCAACTTTTCTACAATCAATAATGCTCTTCTCTTAAACTCGTCTATCGTGATAGCTCTATGAAAATCTTCGTCCGGTTCTAAATAATCATCGCTTTCATCAGCATTGGTAACGAAAAAAGTATGATTCCCCTTTTTAATAAATACACGTTCATTTAGTGCCAACTCGAAATACTTGTCTTCATTTTGTACAAACTCCTTGCTGTTTATTATTGTCATCGTTTTAAATTTAAGTTGCCTTACAAAAATACTTATTTTTCTTTATCAATAATATTTTCTCAAATCTCCCTCCCCAAAAACTCCCCTGTCAAACTTTTTTTATTTTTCACGAGTTCCTCGGGCGTTCCTTGCGCGATGATTTTTCCGCCGAGTTTTCCACCTTCAGGACCGATGTCTATGATGTGGTCGGCGAGTTTTATCACGTCTAAATTGTGCTCGATGATGATGAAAGAATTTCCCAAATCTACCAATTGATTGATGGCTTCCATTAAAATTTTCACGTCTTCAAAATGGAGTCCGGTTGTCGGTTCGTCGAGGATGTAAAGCGTATTTCCGGTTTGTTTTTTGGAAAGTTCGGTGGCGAGTTTTATGCGTTGCGCTTCGCCGCCGGAAAGCGTCGTAGATTGCTGCCCAAGCGTGATGTAGCCCAGACCGACGCTGTGCAAAGTTTTCACTTTATTAAAAATTTTCGGAATCGGGCGAAAAAATTCTACCGCTTCATCAATCGTCATTTCCAAAATATCCGAAATAGATTTCCCTTTGTATCGCACTTCCAGCGTTTCGCGGTTGAAACGTTTTCCGTTGCACGTTTCGCAATGCACATAAACATCGGGCAAAAAATTCATTTCAATCACCTTCAAACCGCCGCCTTGACAGGTTTCGCAGCGTCCGCCTTTCACATTGAAAGAAAATCTTCCCGCTTTGTAGCCGCGAATTTTCGATTCGGGAAGTTCGGCAAAAAGATTGCGAATATCGGTAAACATTCCGGTATAAGTCGCCGGATTGGAGCGCGGTGTTCTTCCGATAGGCGATTGATCCACATCCACAATTTTATCAATATTTTCCAGACCTTCGATTTTTTTAAACGGCAGTGGCTCCTGAATGGCGCGATAAAAATGCCGATTCAAAATCGGGTAAAGCGTTCCGTTGACGAGCGAGGATTTCCCGCTTCCCGAAATTCCGGTTACCAAAACCAATTTCCCGAGCGGAATTTCCAGATTCACATTTTTCAGGTTGTTTCCGCTTGCGCCGTAGAGTTTTATGGATTTTCCGTTGCCTTTTCTGCGTGTTTTCGGAACGGGAATTTTGCGTTTTCCGTTGATGTAATCGGCGGTAATGGTTTCCGCATTTTTCAGATTTTCGGGTTTTCCTTGCCAAAGAATTTCGCCGCCGTGTTTTCCGGCTCGCGGTCCGATGTCGAGGATTTCGTCGGATTCCAGAATCATTTCCTTGTCGTGCTCCACCACGAGAACGGAATTTCCGATGTCTCTTAAATTTTTTAATGAATTTATCAATCGCACATTATCGCGCTGATGAAGTCCGATGGAAGGTTCATCCAAAATATAAAGCACGTTCACGAGTTGAGAACCGATTTGCGTAGCCAGCCGAATCCGCTGAGATTCGCCGCCGGAAAGCGTTTTGGAACTTCGGCTCAGGCTGAGATAATCCAAACCGACATCCAACAAAAACTGCAATCGAGTTTCGATTTCTTTTAAAATTTCGTGGGCGATGATTTTATTTTTTTCTGAAAATTTGGGGCGAATTTCCTTTAACCAATCCTTTAAATCCGTCAAACTCAACGCATTGATTTCGGCAATATTTTTTCCGTCTATTTTAAAACTCAAACTCGAAGTCTGCAAACGGCTGCCTCTACATTCGGGGCAGATTTCTTCGGTCGTGAAATGGCGTTCCAGCAAAATGGCGTCGTAGGATTCTCGGTCTTCAATCATTTCGTTAATAATATTAACCAAACCATCGAAATTTACTTTTATTTTTTTTGAAATTCCCGCGTATTTTAAACTTTTATTGATTTCTTTTTCGCTGCCATGATAGATATAATTCAACGCTTCTTCGGGAATTTTTTCAAACGGCGTGTCTAAATTCAAATCGAAAATTTCTAAAATATTTTTAATTTGTGCGATGATCCATTTGTTCGATCTAATGTCTTCCAACGGCAACAAACCGCCTTGATTAACGGAAAGTTTCCGGTTTTCCACAAAGAAATCGGTGTTCACTTTTTTTATCGTTCCCAAACCTTTGCAATTTGGGCAACTGCCCTTCGGCGAATTGAAGGAAAACGTGTTCGGTTCGGGCAATGCGAGCGAATGTCCGGTTTCGGCGTCCATCAGATTTTTAGAAAAATATTCGATGTTTTCGGCGTTCAATATTTGGATTCCGATGATGCCTTCGCCCATTTCCATCGCTGTTCGCAGAGATTTTTCCATCCGCGATTCCGAAGCATTTTCGCCGATAATCCATCTATCAATCACAATATCAATGTCGTGCGTTTTGTAGCGATCGAGTTTCAAATTGTATTCGATGTCTTGAAGTTCGCCGTCAATTCTCGCCTGCCCGAAACCTTTTTTCGCCATTTGCACAAAAAGTTCGTGATAATGCCCTTTTCGAGAGCGAACCACAGGCGCGAGCAACATAATTTTTTCGCCTTTATAGTTTTCTTTTATGGTTTCCAAAATCTGTTCTTCGGTATAACTGACGAGTTTTTTTCCGGAAATCAAAGAATACGCATCGGCAACTCGCGCAAACAGAAGTCGCAGAAAATCATAGAGTTCTGTTACGGTTCCGACCGTAGAACGCGGATTTTTGTTGGTGGTTTTTTGTTCAATGGCAATCACCGGCGAAAGTCCTTCGATTTTATCCACATCGGGACGTTCCAAACCTCCCAAAAACTGCCTTGCATACGCCGAAAACGTTTCGATATATCGGCGCTGACCTTCCGCAAAAATCGTATCAAAAGCCAGCGAGGATTTTCCGCTGCCGGACAAACCCGTGATCACGACCAATTTATTTCTCGGAATTTTCACATTGATATTTTTCAAGTTGTGTTCACGAGCGCCGTAAATTTCGATGCAGTCTTGGGAATTTTTCATAATTTTTTGCGAAACTCTTTACCGAAAATAAAGAGGTGCAAAGGTAGGGAAATTTCGGGGGTTCGAGAATTTGGTATAAAAGATTTCGTACATCATCCTACAATTTCGGCAACTGCATTTTTGTGATTAACCAATTTTGTGATGCGTCCTTTTTTTTCATCGTCTAATGCTCTTTGCATAGATTTCGAAACAGATGCGTTTTTTTTCACCTTTTCAAAAGGCACGTTCAACGCCGCTGCCAAATTTTCAAATAAATGAACATATTGCGAGTTATTGGTAGATAACACTATGGTTGTCATATCTTTTTTGTTTTTTTTACCTCACAAAGATAAAGATTTTAACAAAGAATATCGGTAATTTTTTTTCGCTTTTTGTTTTAAAATTGCAGTTTGCAGAAAAAAGGAAATGTCATTGTTTCTCGTAATAATATGTTTTGCGAATCTCTTTACCGAAAATAAAGAGGTGCAAAGTTACGGAAATTTCGGGGTTGAACGTTTAAGGTTTCGGGCTAAACGCATTAAAAATTCGTTTTGGCTATCCGGTTTTGTGTGAGAGATAGAAGTGGAAATCCTTTTTTTTGCGGTTGGGATTTTTGCGGAGGTAAAAAAAAAGATTGCAACGGACAGCCCGACCCGAGCGGTTGCAATGGTTTGGTGAGGGACACGCCCAAGAAATAGAACTTTGAAACTAAATTTTTAATGCGTTTGACCTAGTTACCTCTACCGAATATTTGAATTTTTGGCTATTTTTTGTAATGATGTTTTTTACTTCGGATTTTTTCATTGCATACACTCTTCCAAAAGGTTGGAAACATTCTTAATGCGTGTAACTCTGCCTTGTTTTATATCTTTCAACGATTTTTCAAAAGGGGTTAGTTCTTTATGAATGTTGGTGGTGCTGTCAATAATTTTAAATCCCGCCAAAAGAGCAGTTCTCAAGTAACTTTGCATAAAAGCGTTATTTGATTCATACTCCAACGTTATTCTTTCCATATCCTTGTTTTTTTTTATTTTAACTCTGCGAACATACAACATTTTTTCCTTAATTCATCAAACCGCAAGTGATTTTCAATTTTATTTCCTATTGTGTTCACGAGCACCGTAAATTTCGATGCAGTCTTGGGAATTTTTCATAATTTTTTGCGAAACTCTTTACCGAAAATAAAGAGGTGCAAAGGTAAGGGAAATTTGAAAAAATTCGAAGGTTAAAGTTCAAAATTCAAAATTAAGAACAATCTATGAATTTGTCGGATTTTAAATTCTGATTTAAACCTCTCGAAACCTGCATCTCGTATCTCGGAACCACCTTAATTTTATTTTTTGTAATTTCGCAGTCCGAAATGGTGTATGCGTTTTTCGGGAAGACAGAACCAATTAAATTATGCCGAAGCAGAAAATTTTATACATCACCACCGAAATGTTTCCGTATAGGGAAGAAAGCAATATTGCAAATATGGTGAGTAAAATGGCGTTGAAAACACATCAGCAAAGTGATGTTCGAGTTTTTATGCCGAAATTCGGGGCGATTAGCGAACGGAGATTTCAACTTCACGAAGTGATTCGGCTTTCGGGAATGAACATCATAATCAATGATTTAGACCAGCCGCTCATCATCAAAGTAGCATCGCTTCCGGGCGAAAGACTGCAAGTTTATTTCATAGACAACGAAGAATATTTTAAACGAAGATTTTATTATTCGGACGAAAACGGAATTCCTTTCAGCGACAATGCCGAAAGAGCAGTTTTCTTCGCACGAGGCGTTTTGGAAACCATCAAAAAACTGAATTGGGTTCCGGATGTGATTCATTTCAACGGGTGGATGTCTTCCTTTATTCCGCTGTATTTGAAAACTTTTTACAAAAACGATTTTTACTTCAACAATACAAAACTCGTACTTTCCGTTTATAACGAAGAAAATTATGATTTGGGAGAAACTTTGGCAGATGTTTTGAAATTCGACGGCATAAAAGATATTGATGCGACAGACTACTCTACTTCCCAAAAATTTGTAATTAAAAGTATGGATTTGGTGGACGTTGTGATAAAAGGAGACGAATTTTTAAAAGGCGAAATAGACGAGGCTTTCAACAATACGAAAACACAAAAATTTGAATTTTTAGACTCGGATTCCATCGGGCAGATTTATAAATGATTGATGATAAATGATTAATAAATAACCAAAAAGCCATAAGCAAAAAACAATGACAAAAAATATTAAAAACATTTTCAATACTGCTTCCGCAATCGTGTTCGGAAGTTTTATTTTGTGGAGTTGCGAATCTGAAGCAGACAATCTCGGCTCTCAATTTTTTGACGGCGCAGATGTGATAGACGAAACTTTTGACCTCATCGCATACAACATCAACAACGGCGATACGATAAGAAGCGACGCAAAAAAATTGGATAGCGCGGCAATCGGCGCATTTTCCGAAACCCAATTCGGAATGCAAAAAGTAGATTACGTTACGCAGTTGCGGCTTTCCGCTTACGCTCCGGATTTCGGGAAAAATCCCGTGTTGGATTCTGCAATTTTAGTTTTAAAACCCGCTTTCAAAACCGATTCCGCAGCCACAACCACTGATGAAGATTACGAATATTTTAAAGAAAACGATACCACCGCCATTCCCGCGAAAAAAGAAGTTTCCATTTATCCCATCAGAAAATATGGAAATACGATGATTAACGGAAATAAAACCGTGATGAACATCAGAGTTCAAGAAGTTACCGATTTTCTCGGAGCCGCGACAGATTCCATTAAATCCAATAAAAATGTTGCCGTTTCCACGCTTCTCGGAACTAAAGAATTTAAAGGAGACGTAACTTCCGTTAATATCACACAAGATTCCGATAATTCCGTGCTTTTTTCCATAGCTGCGGGCATCAGAATTCCGTTGGATTCCGCCTTTTTTCAAAATAAAATCATCGACAAAGCAAAATCTACGGAACTTTCGGATATGGCAACGTTTATCCGATATTTCAGAGGCATCAAAATTTCCGTTGACGAAAACGACGGCTATTTATTTAAAATTAATCCAAATTCCACAGAATTGATTTTATATTATAAAAGCAAACCAACCGACACGGCAGATATGCGACAAGCCACTTTTAATTTCGCTTTGGGAGCAGGAAATACACATTTTTCTCAAATTCGATACGACAGAACGGGAACGCCTGCGGAAACCGCATTGAGCACCATCAATTCTACAACCGGCGATGCAAAACTTTTCGTTCAAGGAATGGGCGGACCGGCTGCCGGTTTCAGATTTCCGGAAACCGCGATTCAAAATTTAAGAGACAAATATAAAAATGAAAAAGTCGGGATTATCGGTGCGAGAATCAGGGTTTATACAGATTCGGACAGTTGGACGCAAGATTTTGCAAAACCAAATTATTTCAACGTTCGGCAGAAAAATCTTTACACCTTCCTCAACGATATGAATACGCTGGCAGCCGGCGGAAAATACGCTTTGGTAAGAACTTACAACCTCTCGGAAAATCCTGCTTATTACGATATTTCCATCACCCAAACTTTGAAAGATATTGTGGAGGCTGTGGATTTTGACATCAACAAAGTGAAAGAGAAAGACATCATTATCAATGTCGGCGCATACACGATAGACGCTACCACAGGAGTATTGGCAGGATATTCTTCCAAAGATTATCAGCAAAATTACAACACGAGATCCTACACTCCGAACCGCGTGGTTTTAATAGGAACGAGAAATCAGGGAGATCCTTTGTACGAAAAATCCGCGAAACTTTTGATTACTTACGGGAAGAAATAATTATTTGGGTTATAGATTGGCAAACTTTAAAATTTGCGTGTATAAATTAACCGGATATATTTTTTCCATAAGTTCCTGTTTTTTTAGAAATGTGAAGATAGGGAATTTGAGGATTTACTCTAAAAAGAATATTCAATATTTGGAAACCGATGGAAAAAGCATAATTTTGCTTTTGGCTACCCGTTTTTTTAACTTTGAACATTGAATCCTTGTTACGTTGAGCCTGTCGAAACGTTGAACATTAACTTTGAATTTATATAAACCCGTAACACGTAACTCCATAACTAGAATATGAAAAAAGTAATTTTAATAATACTTCTTTTAATCATTGCGATTTCAGCGTATTTCGGATTTAATTTTTATAAAAAATATTATTCCGACAACGTTCAAAAAGAAGGTTTTGTTTTGATTCCGCACCACGCAAAATTCGAGCAAATTTTGGACTCCATCGCGCCGTTTATTTCAAATAAAGAAAATTTTAAAGATGTTGCATTAAGCAAAAACCTCGACAAATACTTTAAAGCCGGACGTTATCAAATAAAAATCGGAACCGGAAATACCGATTTGGTGAATATGATAAAAGCCGGAAACCAAACGGAAAATACGTTTAGAATCGGCAGTTTCAGTGATGTTTATGAAATGTTGGGCAAAGTTTCCAAAAAAACGGAAATTGATTCCTTGAAATTCATAAAAGATTTTGACGAAATTGCCCGAAAAAAAGGCTTGAACAACGCCGAAGATTTGAAAAAATATTTTTTTGTCGATACGTACAATTTTTTCTGGACGGTAACTCCCGAAGAATTTTTTAAAACATTTGAAAATCAATACAACGATTTTTGGAACGATGAAAGAACGTCAAAAGAACAAAAATTCGGATTGACGAGATTGCAAATTTATGCGCTGGCTTCCATTGTTTTCAAAGAATCCGGCGGAAAACCGGACGAAATGAAAACCATCGCCGGACTTTATCTGAACCGCTACAAAAAAGGAATGAAACTGCAAAGCGACCCGACCGTAATCTACGCGATGAATCAACAAACCGATTTTAAAAAACCGATTAAACGGGTTTTGAACAAATATCTTTCGGTTTCATCGCCGTATAATACTTATAAAAATGCAGGAATTCCGCCCGGACCGATTTGCGTGGTCGATAAAAATTCTGTGGATGCTGTTTTGAACGCCGAAAAAAACAATTATATTTTTATGTGCGCCGACCCGAAAAACATTGGTTTTCATAAATTTACGGACAACGATGCGGAACACGCCCGAAACGCAAAAGAATATCAGGATTGGCTGGATTCTAAAAATATTAAATAAAATGCCGATTGCTCATAAAGCGCATTAATGCAGGAAAGTTTAAAATTTATTCCCCTTTTTTTCCTTTGTGAGACAAGGTTCTTTTCTCCAAATCTAAATCTAAAAATGCCAAAATCGTCGCTCCGAAAATCAACGGAATAAAAAGGCGAATTTCCCATAAAACTCCTACTAAAAATATCATCAGAATATATGGTGATGAAAAAATTAAAAATCTGTTGATTAACTTTTTATTTTCCGCAGACAATGCGTAATAATAAATAAAACTCAATATCAAAATTCCGAACGTCCAACCAATAATTTGATTGATTCCGGTGAGATTGTACCATAGCGTTATTGATTCATAAAAATCAATCTTTTGATGGTCAATATGCTGTTTTACAATTCTCAAAACCAGATAAGTCAGCACAAAACAAACCACCGGAAAAATTACCGCTGAAAAAACAGGTTTATAATCTTTCCAATTTTTGGAAAACCTGCTTAATCTTAGTGCTGCCAACAACGAAATATTGAGACAGGCGGTTTCTTTGTTCAAAGTAGAAACAATCATCAAAATGCAAATCCACGCCATATTTTTTATGCTCGGAGAAAAATTATATTTAAACGAAAAATACGCCGTTATCAAAAATAAAAAATTTGCAAAGTTGTCGTAATACACCACATACTGACTGAAAGCCAAAATCGCTGCCAGAAAAAATATAATCCCGATTCGCATTTTTTCATTGACGTTCGTAAAAAATATTTTGTTGCGGAAAATTTTGTCTGTCATTAAAGAAACTGCAACCGCCGTCAACATATTGAACGAAAATAAAGCATGGTAAAAAATGGTACCTTTTTTCATTATATACACCTTGAACGGAATGTCGTGAGTGAAGATTTTATTATAAAAGACCACAATCCAATCTACAATTTCTCGTGATAAAATTCGATAGCCGTAAACTCCTTTGTACCAATCCGCCTGCTTTTCCCACGTATTGTATGGGTTGTATGAAGAATGAAATCCGTAGTAGGTGATGATGTGAAAAAAAACAGGAAAACAAATTACATAAAGTAAAGTATTTTTTTTCTCCATACAATTTTGGCTTTTATAATGCACAAATATATCAAAATTTGCGGATTAAATTATTTTCCGAATCACGCTTTTCAACCCGAAAAAATACAGCGCATAATAAATCTGTTTTTTAATGGGAAGCGACAAAAAATAGTTCCTCCCGAAACGCCGATATTTCAAGATTTCCGACCGCGAAATTTGTCTTTCTTTTATGAAAATTTTCAGTTTTTCGGACATTTCCCTGAAGGTTTTTTCATCTTTCACAAAAGCCAAATACGCCAAAAAAGAATAAACACCTTGCAAAATTTGAAAGTTTTTTAACGCCGTTTTTTGGTTTTTGTAATCGGATTTTTCAAATGCAACTTCCACATCTTCAATAGATTTAAAAATATCCAAACCTTTTTCGGTGTGCGTTTTCGAGATGGAATTTTCGCGCTCCAAATATTGGTAATGAAATTTTTGCGTTTGAGCCAATGTTTTACATTGCAGCAAAAGTTGCGGAATCAACCGGATATCCTCGAAATGAACCCCTTTTTTGAATGTTTTATCTTTAAATAAATCTTTCTTGAAGAGTTTGTTGCACGCAAAATATCCGATGTCCGAAAACACGGAAAAGTGTTTCGCCAAATCTATTTTTTCCGGCATATTCGGTGTTTGCGGGAGTTTTTGAGTGATGTTTCCAAGTTCGTTCACTTTTTGAAGATTGCAAATCACCATTTCCGCATCGTGTTTTTCCGCTAAATCGAGCATTTCTTCAAACATCGTTTCGGACACGAAATCATCGCCGTCCACAAAACCGATAAATTCGCCGTTTGCCTTTTCCAATCCGAAGTTTCTGGCATCGCTCAATCCGCCGTTTTCCTTTGAAAATCCGCGAATTTTTTCGGGATATTTTGCCGTAAATTTATCTATTATTTTCTGCGAACCGTCTGTGCTTCCATCGTTCACAACCAGAATTTCAACATCGGGAAAAGTTTGATTCGCCAAAGAATCCAAACATTTTTCCAAATGCTTTTCTACATTATAAACCGGAACGATGACGGAGATTTTCATTTTGTTTTTATTTTTTTTGCACGCAGATGACGCAGATTTATTAGGATTTTCGCGGTTTTTTTTATATTTTGTTGAGTTTCAATTTTTTATTAAAATTTTCCAATGTCCTGTTTTGTCGGAACCGATTCGTTCTATTTTTCCGTTGTCTTTAAGTTTCTTTATTTTTCTCTTAGCCGTAGCAATTCCAATATTCAGTTTTATCCTTATTTCTTCTGCCGTAATAGTGGGATTTGCTTTTATTAAGCTAAATACAGTGTCATTTACAGTATCAATACGTGCGTTTACAGTATCATTTTCTTGTTTTACATCACTATTTTCAGGCGTGACAAAATGAATATGCAATTCTCTGTTTTTAAGGATATTGTTTTCATTCAGCAGTAAATTAGCAAGAAAACGAATGAGATATTTATTGGTTTTATGAATGTTTTTGGCGATGCTTTCATAATTTGCTCGTACGAGTGCATTGCGAAAATACCAAGAATTTTCTGCAAACAAATCATTATTCACTTCTTTAAAACCAAGTTTACGAAGATATTTTATCAAAAAAATTGCTGTCGTTCGCGTGTTGCCCTCGCCAAAAATATGAATTTGCCACAAATAAGTGGTAAAATGCGCAAGATGTTCTATGATTTGTTGCTTGCTTAATCCTTTATAATTGAACTTTTTTTCCTGTTCAAAATCGTATTCCAAGGTTTCTTTCAGATTATTGAAATCGGCGTAGAGAACCGTTTCGCCATCCAAAACCCACTCGGATTTTGTGATATTGTAATCACGGATTTTTCCTGCAAATTTGTAAATGCCGTTAAAAAGTCGTTTGTGAATATTGATGTATTCTATCGGCGAAAAGGAAAACGTTTTTTCGGACAATATTTCTGCAACGCGAGCGGAAACTTTGTCGGCTTCTTCGGTTCTGTCGTCTGTATCGGTTGATTTATTTGCTTGCGTTTTGTAGTAAGCGTCAATGCGATTTTTCACTTCCTCAAAACTGATGTCGCCTTCAATGTTTTGTTTGGCGATTTCGATGAGATATGCCGATGGTTTCAAGCCGTCAACCTGTTGCAAACCGATTGCCGTTCGCCAAAGTTTTGCTTTTTCTTTTTTGTCGGGTTCCGTTTGTTTTATGTATTGTTCAAAATCGTTCATTGGTTTTGGTATTACTTTTTTATCCTAAAAATACCATCATATTTTCCTTCAAAAATACAATTTTCTGTGGGTTTTTGCAGATAAAAACGTCAAACGCATTCAATAGATTTTGGGTTTGTGGATAAAAATAAACGCTGTCCGGATTTTAAACCCCACGTCTCAAACTCAATACCCAAAAACCTCATTAAAACTATACGTTTCGTTCAGGCGAATTCCTTTTTCGGTGAGTTGCAGACTTGCCAATTCGTGGTGTGCATCGTGTTCAAAAAACAATAAATATTCGTTGTCTATGCACTGTTTCAGAAATTTTCCTTTTTCTTCCAGCGTCAGCAGTGGTCGCGTGTCGTAGCCCATCACATAAACTTGCGGAATATGTCCGGTGGTCGGAATTAAATCTGCGGCATAAACAATGGTTTTGTTTTGATATCGAATCACGGGAAGCATTTGTTTTTCGGTGTGTCCGTCCACAAAAATAATGTCCATTTTCAGTTCGGGTGCGAAACCGTAGTTTCCGGTGGTCGGGAGCGGAATAAAATTCAGTTGACCGCTTTCTTGCATCGGCAAAATATTTTCTTTCAGGAAACTTGCTTTTTCGCGTGGATTCGGTTCTGCAGCCCATTTCCAATGGTTTTCATTCGTCCAAAAATGTGCGTTTCGGAAAGCCGGTCGGTAGCCGGTTCGTTCATCATTCCATTCCACGGCACCGCCGCAATGGTCGAAATGGAGATGCGTTAAAAAAACATCGGTGATATCATCCTTCACAAATCCGAATTTCTGCAAACTTTTATCCAAAGAATCGTCGCCCCAAAGCGAATAATGTCCGAAAAATTTTTCGTCTTGTTTGTTTCCGAGTCCGCAATCCACGAGCACTAATTTTTTTCCGTCTTCAATGAGTAAAGCGCGTGTTCCGAGTTCGATCAGGTTTTTTTCATCCGCCGGATTGGTTTTTTCCCAAAGCGATTTCGGAACTACGCCGAACATCGCGCCGCCGTCTAATTTGAATTTTCCGCATTGTACAGGATAGAGTTTCATTTTGCTTATGGCTTTTTGCGTTTTGCTTATGGTTGTTTATGATTTTTGCGTTTTGAGTAATGTCACCCTAAGCCTGTCGAAGGGCTGTCGAAACGCTTTACGAAACTTAAATCAATTAAATTCTTTTTTTCGACTTGTGGCTCGTTTATGTTTTGATTTTTGTTCTGCAAGCCGTTGAAGTTTTCGCTGTTTTATAAATTCAGAGATTTCTTTTTGTTCTTCGAGTGTCAAAGGCGGACTTTGTATAATAAAATCTACGCCTTTTGGTTCCTTTATAATTCCCATAATTTATCGTTTTTCGTCAGACGAGATATTTCGGTTTGAAAACTATCTCCCGAAATCGTATTTATGATTGAATTGGTCAGTCGGTCAATCTCAAAATCAAGTTCCATATTGGTTTTTAACATTCACAGAGTAAATATACAACAAATTAAATTTTCAAAATTCCGGCGCACTCGTAATATAAAACGAATCCCCGATTTTTGTGAATTCGAAACCGGTATTATTTGTAAAGAAATCATCACCTGTATTGCAATAAAAACCAATCACCGTATTTTTTTCTAAATTTTCCTTTGGCAATTCATTTTCAGCAAAATACAAAGTATTGCTCATCTCATCTTCCAAACCAATATTTTTGTGAAATTTTCCGATTTCCAATTTTTTAAAAATTTCATCAACATTCTTCTGATTTTTATCTAAATATTCCTCTTTTTTATAGTTTTTCCACGCGGTGGTTTCATTGTCCGAAACGGCAATCAAATCATAAAAATATTTCGGAAGCACGGTTTTGTTTTTCTTGAAATCGGGAAAGAAAACGGTGTCAAACCATTTGTTAAAATCTCTTTCGGGGCTGTAAAAAGAGTAGATATTTCCGTCTTTTCCTTTGTACGAAGTGTAAATTTCCGAATCCGGATTTTCATTAACTTTAAAATTCGTATAATCAATGGTATATGAAAAATTCCGATGTTCCGGAATTTCAAAAAGTTCTTCGTTTTTGGCGTTGATCATCACCCTTTTTCCGCCTGCCCAATACCAATGTTCGCAGTCCGGATATTCCGGCTGAAAACCATTGTCATCCCACCAGCATTTTCGCACCGCATCTTTTATAACTATTGCAATTCCGTTGTGAAAATCTTTGACACCGCTGTATATCGCAGGAATCACAACATTTCCGTTTGCATCAAAAAAACCGGCTTTATTTGTTTTTGTATCCCGAAATCTTATTTTTCCGTCCGATTCCTGAGCAAACTCAGAATCAGATACATAAACGCTGTCTATCCCAAAAATTTTTCCGGATTTATTCAGAAAATACGCATCCAAATTTCCGTCCGCGTCTTCCTCCACAACAACAATCACATTTTTAAAAATATTCTTCGCAAGAAACGGATGGTATTTCGGTTCAATCATCGTTTTTCCGTCTGCATTTTTATAACCGATTTTCGTGGAATCCGCATTATAAAACGCATACCAATTCGTGTCTTTTTGCCCGAAACAAAAAGCGGAAACGAAAACTAAAAATATTTGAATGATGTTTTTCACGATTTTTTTAATCAAATTAAAACAATTCCCCCGAATTTTTCGGTCTCGGAATTTTCAAATGTTGATAGGCTTTTTCGGTAACTTCCCTTCCGCGCGGCGTCCGAATGATGAAACCTTCTTGAATCAGATACGGCTCATAAACCTCTTCCAATGTTTCGGAATTTTCGCCCAAAGATGTTGCCAATGCCGAAATCCCGACCGGTTTTCCACGAAAATTTTCAATCATCACTTTCATAATTTTATTGTCCATTTCATCCAAACCGAAATCGTCCACATTCAAAGAATTTAACGCAAATTTCGTAATCTCAATTTCCACTTCGCCGTTGCCTTTTATTTCCGCAAAATCCCGAACACGCCGCAAAAGTGCATTGGCAATTCTCGGCGTTCCTCGGCTTCTTCTCGCGATTTCCAAAGCCGCATTTTCGTAAATTTTCACGTCCAAAACTCTGGCACTTCTTTCGACAATCATTCCCAAAAGTTCCACGTTGTAATATTCCAATCGGCTTTGGATTCCAAATCTTGCGAGCATCGGTTTGGTCAGCATTCCGCTTCTGGTGGTTGCGCCGATTAACGTAAACGGATTCAGCCCGATTTGCACGCTTCGCGCATTGGGACCGGTTTCCAGCATAATATCAATTTTAAAATCTTCCATCGCCGAATACAAATATTCCTCAACCACAGGCGAAAGCCGATGAATTTCATCAATAAAAAGCACGTCGTTTTCTTCCAAATTTGTGAGCAAACCGGCTAAACTTCCGGGTTTATCCAAAACGGGACCCGAAGTTGCTTTGCAATTCACGCCCAATTCATTCGCAATAATGTGAGAAAGCGTGGTTTTTCCCAAGCCCGGAGGTCCGTGCAAAAGAACGTGATCCAACGCCGCGCCGCGATTTTTTGCCGCCGCTACGAAAATTTCCAAATTGTCCAAAGTTTTTCTTTGTCCGGCAAAATCTTTAAAACTCTGCGGACGGATTTGCTCTTCAAGCATTAAATCTTCTTCGGAAAAATTTTCTTTGTCGGGATGAAGAAAATCGGGCATAAAATAAAATTAAACCCAAAGGTAAGAAATTTCGAGATTCAAGGTGAGAGTTTCGATTAAACATATCGAGGCTGTCTCGAAAGCACGCAGATGACGCAAATTTTGCAGATTTACGCGGATAAAAGAAAATATCACTTTACTCAGATATATAAAATCAGCGTTATCTGCGTGCCAAAATTACTTTTAAGACAGTCTATTCAGGATGAGAACATCAATCCTCAAATCTCGAATTTCCAAACTCCAAAAGCAACTGATATTTATCATATTCTTAAAATGAAATTCTTTGTGCAAATCATTGCTTTTTTGAAATAATATCAGCCCTTTTTTGAAGTTATGACAAATATCAGTGAAAAATCGCGGTGTATTTTGAATATTTTAAAAAACTTTGTTATACCTTTGTACAACAATTGTAGCAATTCTGTGCAAGAATTAAATTTTAAGAATATGAAAAGTTTAACAAAAATCGCCGCTTTGGTTGCAATAGCAATCTTCTCGGCAAATGTGTATGCCCAAAAGAGTATTACTGACAAAACAGTAAAAATCGAAGTAAAAGGAACCCCGCATGATTGGGTTATGATTTCCAACTCCGGAACTTTCACCGGAACGATGGGTGGAAACGCCATTGATAATGTAAAATTTACTACCGGTGCCGAAAGTCTGAAAAGTACTAAAAAAATGATGCCCGGAAAAATGAACAGTTTGGCTTACGAAGCATTGAAAACCGATAAACATGCTAATATCACGTTTACGGCAACTTCGCTTCCGGTTGGAAAAAGTAATGTAACAGGCAATTTGACCATCGCCGGAACTACAAAAAGCATCAGCCTTCCTGTGAATGTGGTGAAAAGCGGAAATACTTTTACCGTTACCGCCGGTCCAAAGACTGTGAAAATGACAGATTTCGGTATGAAACCGCCCAAATATATGGGAATGGGAACCGGAGATGAAGTTACTATTACCGTAACCGTTACCACCAATTAATCCATAAAATTTAACTTTAACAAAATTTATAAAACAATGAAACTTAGAACCTTAAAAGTTTCGGTTGCAGCATTCACTATGCTCGCCGGATGGACCTACGCTCAAGATTCGATAAGAGAATCCATGACCATACGCGAATATATGGCTCCTGAAAAATATCAGAGAAATATATTTGAAGATCCAAAGATTGACGCTCCTGAATATGACGGGATAAAAGTAACCGTAGGCGGAGATTTCTCCTTGCAATTCCAAGCCTTGGATCACGAAACCAAAAACAAAAATTTGGGAACCGTAACTGTTCAGGATAATAGTACAACTCCTCCAACCCCAACAGTAGTACCCAATTCTTTGAGAGTTCTTGGTCACGATTTTAATTTGCCGACTGCGAATTTGGACGTGAACGCTTATCTTGCAAAAGGAGTGAAATTGCACTTGAGAACCTATCTTTCCGCAAGACACCATAACGAAGCGTGGGTGAAAGGCGGATACATTCAAATTGATAATTTGGATTTCATTTCTCCCGGATTTATGGGCGAGATTATGAAACACGCGAGATTGAGATTCGGGATGGATGATTTGAACTACGGCGATGCTCATTTCAGAAGAAGCGACAACGCTTATGCGCTGAGCAATCCATTTATGGAAAACAATATTATGGATTCCTTTACCACTCAGCCTTATGCGGAAGTTTACGGATTTTTCAACGGATTTATGGGAATGGTCGGTGTTACCAACGGAAAATTAAATCAATCTGTTGTAAATACTGCTACTTCTGACAATAAAATGTCTATCTATGCAAAAGTAGGTTACGACAAACAAGTGAATTCCGATTTAAGAGTAAGATTAACAGGATCTGCTATGAAAACCAATGGTTTAACTACCAACGGAAATCTTTACGGTGCTGAAAGAGCGGGTTCAAAGTATTATTATGTATTGCTGACTGAAGCCGATCTTGTTGGTGCTGACAATCCGGTAACAGGAAGATTCGTTCCGACATTTAGAGATATGTTTGCAGCCCAAATCAATCCGTTTATAAAATATCACGGTTTGGAATTCTTCGGAACTATGGAATATGCAACAGGTTACACCGTGTCAGCTTTGAGAGGTGTTCCACCTCAACCAACAGTAAAAAATTCTGACGGAAAAGGATATTATACTCAGGTTGCAGCAGAATTATTATACAGATTCGGCGGAAAAGAGCAGTTCTATTTCGGCGGAAAATATAATAACGTCAGTGGAAAACAAAGCAAAAATGCGTTGATAAGAGATATTAACCGATGGAATATTGACGCCGGTTACTATATGACTAAAAATATTTTGGTAAAAGCAGAATATGTGCATCAACATTATATTAACAACGATTCCTGGGGAGCAACTTCTGCTCTGAAAGGTGGAAAATTTGAAGGATTAGTACTTGAAGCTACTATTGGGTTTTAATAATTTTTTCATGGTGAGGGGGATCTTTTTTTGCGATCCCCCTTTTTTTAATTCGTAAATAAAAATATCATATTTTTGTATCAAATTGGTACATAAAAATTAAAATAATGTTGGTAATAAGCACAAGAGAATTTAGAGATAACCAAAAAAGTTATTTAGATAAAGTAGATGCCGGCACTGAAATTCTTATCCAAAGAAGAAAAAATAAATCCTATAAAATCATTCCCGTAACCGAAGATGATACACTGATGAGCAAAGAGGAATATCACGCAATGCTCGAAAGAGGCTTTCAAAGTTATAAAGAAGGCAAAGGAAAAGAATATACTTTGGAAGAAATTGACGAATTGTTTGGGTTATGAAATATCGATTAATTGTGGAACCCGAAGCGGAAAAACACATGCTTGCACACGCAAAAGCGGGAAATAAAATTCTTTTAAAGAAAATCCGTAAACTATTTGAAGAACTGAAACAGCATCCCGAAACGGGCACGGGAAAACCTGAAAAAATGAAATATAAAAACGGAGAATATTGGTCGAGAAGAATTGACGGCAGGCACAGAATGGAATATATTATCGACAACGATAAAGTCTTTGTTTTTGTGATTTCTCTTTGGGGACACTACGGCGATAAGTAATAATATTTTTTTTACGGAGATAAAAACAATCTTGCAACAACGTAGGCTAAACGCATTAAAATTTTGAATATTAGTAATAGATAAATTAAATATGTTTAATAATTGTTGAATATTTAAGTATAATTTAAACGCAAAGAATTTTTATAAAGGTTTGAAAATATTTTACGCAAAGGCGTTTTACTCAGCAAATGAAAAAAACGCATTAAAAAACACAAACCTTTGCTAAATGCAATGCCGTTGCGTTTTCGAAAAATATGGACAAAAATATTGTGAAATCTTTGCGTTAAAAAAAAGATGACGGATTAATACTTTTTTTAATGAGTTTGACCCACCAACACGGATATTAAAAATGAAACCGCTAATTTCCATATTTCTTATCTTTTTCCCTTTGTATTGCTTTTCCCAAAACAGCGTCGTGGTGAAAGGCACTACCAACGTGAATTCTTTCAAATGTACCAACGAAAAATTCAATGCAATAAGCAATTCTTATTCCTTTAAAAAAGACGAACTCCCGCATTTGCAATTAGCCGTAAACGATTTCGATTGCAAAAATAAAATCATGACGAACGATATGCGGAAAACCCTGAAATCCACACAATTTCCCATTATCTACGTTAATTTTTTAAGTTTTACGAAAGTTTCCGAACAGCAATACAGAGCGCACATAGAAGTGAAAATGGCGGGAAAAACAAAATATTACACCACAGATTTTCACCCTGTGAACGGCAATTTCGTAGGCAGAGAATACATCAAATTTACCGATTTCGGATTGACGCCGCCAACAAAAATGGGCGGAATCATTGTTGTTAATGATAATTTAGATTTACTGCTGACGCTGAAAAATTATTAGCCTCAAGTTATGAGTTTCAGGGGTTCGAGTTGTTTTTAAATTCTTTCATAATCTCACATTCTGTATCTGTAAGTCCGCAATTCTTGTCGGGCTTGTGTTAAAGTTTTGTTAAATTTTGTTGTCTGTTTAAACAATTTATAGTAAATTAGCAAGATATTAATTTTAAATAATTAGAATATGAAGAAGTTTTTACTTACGACAATGACGGCAATACTGCTTGTCGTCTATGGACAAGTCAACGCTCAAACATGGTTTAGCGATGACTTTAACGATTTAGACATCTCTTCCGATTGGACCATCTACGATCAAGATGGAGACACTTGGATTTGGGAGGTAACACAGTTTGTGGATGATTTTGGTTTTCCGGCTGGAACGCCCGTAATGAATTCCCGTTCGTGGGATTACATTACCGGAGATCCATTAACGCCCGACAACTGGGCGGTATCTCCTGCCATTGACCTCACAAGTGTAACACCGGGAACAGATGTTTTCTTAACCTATAAGGTTTGTGGTGTGGATCCGCTTTATTCGGGAGAACATTACGGAGTGTACGCAGCAACGAGCAATACGATTGCAGCCCTGACTGCCGCCGGAGAATTGTTTGGAGAGGGAAGCACAAGTGCTCCATTGCCCGGAGGTCTTGACAATATGGCAAACAGAACGGTTGATTTATCCTCGTTTGCAGGACAAACCGTTTATGTCGCTTTCAGACATTATAATTCGTTTGATCAATTCGTATTGGCTATTGATGATGTAAAAGTATCCTCACCGCAAGTCTGCGACGGCTCTGCTGTTTCAGGTGTTACCGTAAACGCAACAGCTTCTCCGGTAACGGTTTCTTGGGATCCACAATCCAATACAGATCATTATGTGGTTCAATACAAAAAAGTTAGTGACGCGACCTGGATAGATGTAACCCCAAATCCTACTACAAACAGCGCAACATTGCCTACACTTTCCGTAGGTACTTATGAGGTTCGCGTAGCAACGGTTTGCACCACTACCCAGGGAACATTCTCTACGCCGGTGCAGTTTATTGTAGATTATTGTGCAGCAGGTGCTACTACTTATACCGATGAATACATCGGAAATGTAACGTTTGCGGATATTAACAACCCTTCTGTTCCTTCAACAGGAGGTTATGAAAATTTCACAGGCATTATAGGACATGTGAACGCAGGATCTACTTATCCGTTTTCGGCTACGGCAGGCGGAAATTCATACACCTCTGACCAGGTTGTCGTTTGGATAGACTATAATCAAGACGGCGATTTTGACGATGCCGGTGAAAAAGCTATGGCATCAGGTCAGCATACCTCTCCTTGGATAGGAAACATCAGCATTCCTTCAACCGCAACACTGGGAGACACCAGAATGAGAGTAAGACTTGACTACGCTAATGCTGCCGGTAATAATCCTTGCGGAACTACATCCTACGGACAAGTGGAAGACTACACACTGAACATTGGAGCACCGCCTTCAATACCACCGGATTGTACAGGTTTTGCAGTTACCAGCCCTGCAAACACCTCTACCATCCCCGGAGGATTGACGACCATTACTTGGCCCGCAGTTGCGACTGCTTCAGGTTATAGAGTGTACTTGGGAACCACAGCTGCGGGTGGAGAAATCAATGACGGAAGCACACCGATAACCGGAACTTCATACACGGTTTCATTGCCGGCAAACGACCATTATTATTTGCGTGTAGTACCAACCAATATTGCAGGAGATGCTACAGGTTGTCCGGGTAATATAGAGTTTGATACCGATGCTACGCTTACTTACTGTACACCGGGAGGAACCAATTCTTCTTATTACATTAATGACTTCACTACAACAGGAGGAAGCAATGGTAATAATATCAGCAATACCGGAACAGGATTTTCATCCGGCGGATACGGAGATTACTACGCTACTCAGGATGTATCGCAAGCCATAGGAGGCACCGTAAACTTTACCGCAAATATGTCATCGTCCACTTATGGTTTCAGAATTTGGATAGACTGGAACCAAGACGGAACTTTTGACACTACAAATGAAGTAGCATACAGTTCCGCTGGTTATCTGAACGTACACAACGGTTCATTCGTTGTTCCTGCCACCGCATTGGCGGGAGATACCCGAATGAGAATCGGAAATTCATATTTGCAAGACGGCACAGGACCTGCAGATCCGTGCAACCCTGCATTTATTTACGGCGAATACGAGGATTATAAATTTACCGTAGATCCGCTACCAACCGATGCTCCGGATTGTACCGGTTTTGAAATCACCAGCCCTACAAACCAAAGCATATTGCAAGGCGGACAAGTTACCATTACTTGGACTCCGGCTACCGATGCTTTCGGCTACCACGTGAAAGTAGGAACTACCATCGGAGGTGGTGAAGCGTTTGATGATGATGTTACAGGAACTTCACAGACCGTTACTGTGGCTGCCAATACCATTTATTATGTAGGTGTAACGCCGTACAATAATATGGGTAATGCTGCATGTACCGCCGTAATATTGTTCCAAACAGACGATACTCCGGTTTACTGTACACCGGGCGGAACCAATTCGGCTTACTATGTAAATGATTTCACTACCACAGGAGGTGGCGTCAATATCAGTAATCTTGGAACAGGATTTTCACCGGGCGGATACGGAAATTATTACGCTACACACACCGCATCTCAATATCCGGGAGGAAGCGTGGACTTTACCACAAACATCGTAACGTCAGGATCCGCAGGATTCAAAATTTGGATAGACTGGAATCAGGACGGAACTTTTGATAACAGCGCGGGAAGTAATGAAATAGCATACGCATCAAGTTCTTATCTGAACACCCATACCGGAAGTTTCACTGTTCCTGCAAACGCAGTAATGGGAGACACCCGAATGAGAATCGGAAGTTCTTATATACCAAATTCAGGACCTCCGAATCCGTGTGATCCTGCGTTTACCTACGGTGAATTTGAAGATTATAAATTCAATGTCTTTATGCCGACAGTAGCACCGGCTTGTACCACGATTACCAGTCCTGCAAACGGTGCTATATTAAGTGCCGGAAACGCTACCATTACTTGGAATGCCGTGCCGATGGCATTTGGTTACCACGTAACTGTAGGAACTACTCCGGGAGGTAGTGAAGTATTTGGCGGAGATGTTACCGGAACTTCGCAAACTGTTGTGGTAAGTGCAGACTCCCATTATTATGTATGCGTAACACCATTCAATAATATGGGTAATGCCACAGGTTGTTCTTCTTCTTGTATAGAATTTGATACCGATGCTTCCGTAGCCTGTGGAGATTCATTTAACGGAGCCTTCGACAATGCACCGGGAGTTACCGGAGGATATATGTCAGCCAACGATTTCTTCGTACCAACGGGAACTACTGTATCCAAACTTAATTCGATAACAGTATTGATGGTAGGATTGGCAAATTCTGCAACAGACTTTGCATCTTTTGATGTATCTATTATGACAGACAGCGGCTCAGGAACTCCGGGAACAGAACTTAATTTCTACTCCGGAATAACTCCTACCAGCGTAGTATTGCATTCTCAACTTTTCGCAGGTTATAACACTTATGAGGTAACCTTAGATTTGGGAGGCTTCCCTGTGGACGGTTCACCAACGGCAGATACCAGGTATTGGATTGGATTAGCCGCATATTCCGCAACATCACAATTTATTTATTGGACAGGTTATGTTTATTCAGGTCCGCCATCGGCTCAGGCATATCAATCGCTTTCCGGCGGCACTTGGGATCCGGTAGAAAATGATAATACCCTCGCACCTACCGATTGTATTTGGTCAATAAACGCATCGTGTAGTACATTGGCTGTGGACGATCCTGTAGCAAAATCCGACTTGGCATACTATCCAAACCCTGTGAAAGATGTATTGAATATTTCATCTAAACAAGGTGTGGAAAGCGTAGAAATCTACGGTGTTGCCGGTCAGAAAGTGATGAGCGTATCCAAAGTTTCTAACGGACAAGTGAACATGAGCAGATTGCCTGCAGGTGTTTATATTGTAACCGCGAAACTTGCAAACGGACAAGCAGAATCCTTTAAAGTGATTAAAGAGTAAATCCTCACCCCCAACCCCTCTCCAAAGGAGAGGGGAGCGGTGGATGGCAATTGGCTAATTGCTTTTGGCTGATTGCTTTTGTAAATATTAAAACGCTCCGCCTCGTCAATTCGACGAGGCGGAGTTTTTTTGTGTGAGCCCCCTGTCCCCCGAAGGGGGAAAAAGTCCGAATTATCCTCACCCCCAACCCCTCTCCAAAGGAGAGGGGAGCGGTGGATGGCAATTGGCTAATTGCTTTTGGCTGATTGTTTTTGTAAATATTAAAACGTTCCGCCTCGTCAATTCGACGAGGCGGAGTTTTTTTTGAGTAAGTAGCCCCCTGTCCCCCGACGGGGGAAAAAGTCCGAATTATCCTCACCCCCAACCCCTCTCCAAAGGAGAGGGGAGCGGTGGATGACAATTGGCTGATTGCTTTTGGCTGATTGCTTTTGGCTGATTGCTTTTGGCTGATTGCTTTTGGCTGATTGCTTTTGGCTGATTGCTTTTGTAAATATTAAAACTCTCCGCCTCGTCGAATTGACGAGGCGGAGTTTTTTTGTGAGTAGAATCCCCCTGTCCCCCGAAGGGGGAAAAAGCGACAAAAGAGAAACGCTAAATTATTAGGAATGTTTCCCCCTTCGGGGACAGGGGGCTTTGTCACGTTGAGCGAAGTCGAAACGTTGTCTGAATTATTATTGGTAACACTTTGACAAAGTTTAAAATCTTTGTCAAAGTTGGGTAAAAGACAAAAAGAAAAAAGCGTATAGTATTAGGTCTTTTGCCCCCTTCGGGGGACAGGGGGCTTTGTCACGTTGAGCAAAGTCGAAGCCCACAGAGATTCATGAGCGTTCATGAGTTTAGTCACAAGCGTATCTCACGAAACCGAAGTCTTGACATGAATAATTTGAAATCTTGATTTTAACCCCTCATCCATTTCCACAGTTCTTTCAAAGTGGCTTTGTTTCCGTACATCAAAATTCCGACTCGGTAGATTTTTGCGGCGATATACATCATTAATAACGCCGAACCTGCCAACAAAACTATGGATAAAACCAATTGCCAAACGGGAACACCAAACGGAATTCTCGCTATCATCGCAATCGGGGAAGTGAACGGAATCACGGAAAGCCAAAAAGCCATCGGACCATCGGGATTTTTTATAATCGAAAAACTGCCGTAAACTCCCAACATTAGCGGAACAATCGCGAAAAATGAAAACTGTTGCGTTTCGGTTTCGTTGTCCACCGCCGAACCGATTGCCGCATACATCGAACTGTAAAAAATGTAGCCCAACAAAAAGAAAAAGATGAAAACAATGATGATTAGCGGGAAATTCAAATCCAAAAGTGAATGTGAAATTTCTGTGGAAATCTGTTCGATGTTCAGTTCATCAAAATTTGTTTCCGAGCCCGCGGGAATTTGCTTTTGCATCGCCGAAAACCCTGTGTTTAGGAACAATGCTCCGGCAACGGACATCGCAATCCAAATTGAAAATTGCGTGAGTGCCACGAGCGTAACTCCCAAAATTTTTCCCATCATCAGTTCAAACGGTTTCACGGAAGAGATGATGATTTCTACCACGCGGTTGTTTTTTTCTTCCAAAACGCTGCGCATCACGCGGACGCCGTAAATCAAAATAAACATAAAAATGGCGTACATCATCACCATTCCGAGTACGGTTTTCACGCCAAAACCGAGGCTACTGTCGGCTTGATTTTTGTCCACCACATTTTCCATACTCAAATCGAACCTTTTGTCTAAATCTTTGATTTGATTTTCGTTCAGACCGAGTTTTTTTATTTTTTCGAGTTTAATAATATTCACCAAATCCGAACTGATATCCGTTTTTGTATCGAACCCAATTTTTTTATTGACGAGGAGTTTCGTGTTTTTTTCTAATTCGTCAAAATTATTTTCCCTGAGTTTGGGAATGATTAAAAGTCCGTCAATACCTTCCATTTCTTTCAGCGAAGATTTCAGCGAAGCCTCAGTATTTTCCGGTACAAAAACGTATTTTATCGAGTTACGGGATTTCAAATTGCCTTCAAAAATTCCGCTTTTGTCAATCACATTAAACATATGGTCGGTTTGGTTTGCCTTCATCATAAATGCGATGAACGCTCCGAGTGCGATGATGAGAATCGGGGTTAAAATCGTCAGCAGAACAAAAGATTTCTTTTTTACCTGCGTGAAATATTCTCTTTTGGTAATTAAAAAAATGTTTTTCATGTTTGTTGAGTTTCGGGAATTATCAATATGTAAAAATAAAACATTTCTCTTTATTCGGATTTAAACACAGGTTAAACGCGTTAAAATTTTAAATATTTGTTGCAAAAGTTAAACTAAATATTTTAAGTCCTGCCTTTCAGGCAGCAATGGAGTGTTTTATTTCCCGTAGGTTGCGCTTCGCTTACCTGCGGTTATGAAAATTCGGCTTTTCAAGCCGTCCGATTTTTGTCCGGTTTTCGAGAAATCCTATTATTTTAATGATATTCGTGAAATCTAACGAAGTGGTTTGGCGTAGCCAATGCTTCGCATTTCAAGCCTTTTTCAACTCATGATTCGCATAAAATTTTACACACGCCTCGCCGCCGACGTTGTAGTAATAAGATTCAACGGATATTACCACCGCCTGTGCGAAATGCAGTCGTTTTGAAAATACAACTATGCTTTGTGTTCTCTGCTGTAAAATTCATGTTTCAAACAGGAAATTGCTTCGCTTCGCTCACAATGACGCGGAGGAACAGAGGCACAAGGTTTTGACTTTTGACTTTTTCCGGACACTCACTGTTAATTTCCTTTCATCCTTCCTCGCAAATGCGGATTTATGGGTATCGTACAGGGCGATATCGTCAGCGTGCCGACCACCGTTTTGGTCACACTGCCACCGACCATGTCTGCCTCCATCTTTATTTCATACGTTCCGACTGACATATTTTTGATCCATCCCGTGGAATTGTTGCGAGCAGGGACTTCTTCCACACCGTCAATGTACCATCTCAGGTAGTTGCCGGTCGGTATATTCAATTCTCCTTGTATCTCGGCGCGGAACGTCATATCTCCCGGACAAAATTTATTGTTGTCCAATTCCTGATAGTGAATGTCATTGACGTAAAAACCGATGTCCAAGGTGCGCATGGCTGAGGCTGCCTGATAATAATAAGAAATTTGATCACCGTATCCGTACGCATATACAATCAATCCTGCATTGTTCTCAAACAGATAGGAGGTATTGGCATCGGCAGCCAGCGGACCGCTGTAGAAGGACATCCCGCTGCCATCCGGATTGTCATA
>JAITMJ010000133.1 GCA_031277475.1 Flavobacteriaceae bacterium | reverse complement strand
CCGTCAAAATCGGCAACGGTTCCGTCGTACGCATCACTTCCCAATAATGTAAAAGCGGTTTGCAATAAAAAAAGAACGCTCGATCCCATTGCAATATACCAAAAAGTGCGGTGTAGCGGCTCGATACTATTTAAAAATTCAATCATAATTATGTTTTTTTTGGGGTAAAGATACATTGTTTTTTTTAAATTCAGGGTTTAAAAACAATGAAAAAACTCATGTTGAGCATATTAAAATTTTAAATATTTATCATAAAAAAGTTAGAGATTTTGAATAATTATAAAATATTTAAGTATAATTTAAACATAAAAAGAATAAATTCTGAATTAAGGGATTGAAAAAATATTTTAAAACGCAACTCTGCAAATGGAAAAACGCATTAAGAGAACACAAACCTTTGCTAAATAAAATGCCTTTGCGCTTTTGAAAAATCCGGATAAAAATAGAAATCTTTGCGTTAAAAAAAGACGACGGATTAACATTTTTTAATGTGTTTGACTTGTCAAAGACTTCATAGCCTTTTAATTTTTTAAAAATTTTTCTTAATTTTGCAGCATGTTAGAATTTCATATCTGATATGTCCAACGATTTTGAACAGAATTTTTCGGCTCTTGAAAAGAATGTTTTAACAACAGTTAAAAAATATCAAAAACTGAACGAAAAATTTAATGAAATTTCAGAAGAATTGGCACAAATGAAGCAGAAATATGAAGCAGAACAAAAAAAAAGCAGGATTTTGGAAGAAGAACACAAAAATATAAAATTGTATTCTGCAATCTCAGGAAATCCCGAACACAACAGATTGATGAAAAATCATATCAATAGGCTTGTCAAGGAAATTGACCTCTGTATTGCACAACTTCAAAACAGCGGATTATAATGGAAACCAGAAGAATTACCATCAATATTGCCGGAAGAACTTATCCGCTGAATGTATCTGCCACAGAAGAAGAAACGCTTCGGAAAGTGGGCAAACAGATAGAAAATATGATTAAGGAATTTGAAGCCGGCCACGATGTCCGAGACAAACAAGACGCTTTGGCAATGTGTGCTTTGAAATTGGGTGCTAATGCAGAATTTTCTAAACTCGGAAACGAGCAGAACACACAAAATTCCGGCGAGAGATTGAAGCAACTCAATCAAATATTGGAAGAATTGGAAAGTTTATAATTTTCCCGAATGGTTTTCCTGCAACAGTTCTAACACATTAAGGTAAACTCAACATTAGACTATTACCGGGCGAAAGTTCACCGAATGGCGCGCCGATTTTTTTCGGATTACAGAAAGTGAAAAACAGTCCAAAACGTGTTGATTAGGAGTTTACTCTGAATCTTTGAACGGTTGTGGGAATTTTTTATAAGCCCCCTGTCCCCCGAAGGGGGGAACAACGCTGATAACACGCTGACAAAGTTGATCTCGTCTTTTGGAACGAGATTGTCAAAATTTAAGAAAGACAAAAAAAGTCACATCAGTCGCAAAAAGTCCCTAAAAAATAGAACAAAAGCGACAGAAAAGATTAAAAAAGAATAAAAAAATTATTAGCACTTTTGCCCCCTTCGGGGGACAGGGGGCTTATCACACAAAAAATATATATAAAATTTATGACACCAACCATCATCGCAGGCGCAATTTGTTTAATCGCAGGAATAGGTTTGGGAATTGTATTTTCCCGAAGTTTCTTCGGTTCCAAAGCGAAATTTGTTTTGGACAATGCAAAGAAAAACGCCGAAACCATTATAGAAAAAGCCAATGTTCAGGCTGAAGCCCTCAAAAAAGAAAGACAACTTCAAGCGAAAGAAAAATTCCTCGAACTGAAAACCCAACACGATGCGGACATTCAATCCAGAGAAAGAAAAATGCAGGAAGCCGAAAAAAGAATCAGAGACAAGGAAAATAAACTCAACGACGAACTCAGTAAAACCGGAAAATTGGAAAAAGATTTGGACAGACAAATCGCCGATTATGCCAAAAAACACGAGATTTTAGAAAGAAAACAATCCGAATTGGATGTTATCACCGCTCAAAAAGTAGAACTCCTCGAAAAACTTTCCGGTTTTTCCGCAGAAGAAGCGAAAAACGAATTGGTGGAGGCAATGAAAGCCGAAGCCAAAACCAAGGCTCAGGCTCACGTTCAAACCATTATGGAAGAAGCCAATATGAACGCAAAAACCGAAGCCAAAAGAATCGTGATTCAAACCATTCAACGCATCGGAACAGAGCAGGCAATCGAAAATTCGGTGTCTGTTTTTAACATCGAATCAGACGAAATAAAAGGAAGAATCATCGGTAGAGAAGGTAGAAATATTCGCGCTTTGGAAGCGGAAACCGGCGTAGAAATCATCGTGGACGATACGCCCGAAGCCATTTTGCTTTCGTGTTTTGACCCCGTGCGAAGGGAAGTCGCCAGATTATCACTTCACAGATTGGTAACAGACGGCAGAATTCACCCCGCGAGAATCGAAGAAGTGGTAGAAAAAACCAGAAAACAAATCGAAGAAGAAATCATCGAAACCGGAAAAAGAACGATTATAGATTTGGGAATCCACGGGCTTCATCCGGAATTGGTGAAAATAGTCGGGCGAATGAAATACCGCTCTTCCTACGGACAAAACCTTTTGCAACATTCCAGAGAAGTGGCGAACATCGCTGCAACAATGGCTGCCGAATTGGGATTAAACGTGAAATTGGCGAAAAGAGCCGGACTTCTTCACGACATCGGAAAAGTTCCCGAACAAGAATCCGAACTTCCGCACGCACTCCTCGGAATGCAATGGGCAGAAAAATACGGCGAAAATGCTGACGTTTTGAACGCCATCGGTGCGCATCACGACGAAATCGGGATGACTTCTTTGCTCTCTCCGATTGTTCAAGTTGCCGATGCCATTTCCGGCGCAAGACCGGGCGCAAGACGACAAGTTTTGGAATCCTACATTCAGCGTTTGAAAGATTTGGAATCCACGGCGTTAGGTTTTGACGGTGTTTCCAGCGCGTATGCCATTCAAGCGGGACGAGAACTCCGCGTGATGGTGGAAAGCGGAAAAGTGAACGACGAACAATCTGCCCAACTTTCCTACGATATTTCCGAAAAAATCCAGAATGAACTCACCTATCCGGGACAAGTTCGGGTAACCGTGATTCGCGAAACCAGAGCCGTGAATATTGCGAGGTAAGGATAAGAAAATTATGCAATCCGGAAATCAATTACGATAATTAAGTCTTTCGTCAACAGCCGATTATAAATTATTATTTATGGACAAAGGTTGTATTTGTTGAAACTGTCTCAAAGAAATCCTCGAAAAGAATCGGTAGGAAAATAATTTCTCCTTGAATAATAATATTCTGTCCCGTCCGTAACGAAGTACGATCTCTTACAATTCAAATTGAAAAAACAAAGAGTGTTTGTCGTACCTTGCTGTGAATCAGTTTATTATTTATTATCTTAAAAATTAGTACATTATCGAATTAAAATATAGAAATCTTGGCACTACATTTCATAAATTTGCAGAAATTAAAAATATGCAGAAAATCGCCGTAAAAAAAATTGCTGTTTTTACGTCCGGTGGAGATTCTCCCGGAATGAATGCCGCGCTTCGAGCAGTGGTGAGAACCGCCAATTTCTATCAAATCGAATGTTACGGCGTTCGCGAAGGCTACAACGGATTGATAAATGATGATTTCGCAAAAATGGGACCGCGTTCCGTGAGAAATATCATCAATCAGGGCGGAACTATCTTAAAATCAGCGCGTTCATTGGAATTTAAAACCAAAGAAGGTCGCCAAAAAGCCTACGAAAATTGCGTGAAACACGGTATTGATGCTTTGGTTTGCATCGGCGGAGATGGTACTTTTTCCGGCGCGAAAATTTTTAACGAAGAATTTGGAATTAAAGTCATCGGTGTTCCGGGAACTATTGACAACGATATTTTCGGAACCGACAACACCATCGGCTATGATACGGCTTTGAATACCGCAATGGAAGCCATCGACAAAATTCGAGATACGGCAACTTCTCACAGTCGCGTATTTTTTGTGGAAGTGATGGGAAGAGATGCAGGATTTATCGCGCTCAACAGCGGAATTGCAAGCGGCGCTTTGGATATTTTAATCCCCGAAAAAAAGGATAGTTTGGAAGAACTTTTTGCGACTTTCAGAAAATCGGGAGAGCGCGGAAAAACCTCCAGCATTGTTGTAGTAGCGGAAGGCGAGCAACTCGGTGGAATTTACGACATTGCAAGAGCCACAAAAACCGAATTTCCGGATTACGATATTCGCGTAGCGATTTTGGGACACATCCAAAGAGGCGGTTCGCCGAGTTGTGCTGACAGAGTTTTGGCGAGCCGGCTCGGTTTTGGAGCGGTAGTCGGATTGATGGAAGGGCAAAATTGCGTAATGGCAGGAATGAGGTCTAACAAATTGGTTTACACACCGATAGAAGAAGCCATCAGAAAACATAATGAAATAGATAAAGAATTGCTGGCGATTTCAGAGATTTTGGCAATTTAGATTTAGGCTTGTACGAAATAATTTTTATCTTTGAATAAAATAATGTCATTATGATTATTGAACAAACAAAAAAGGAAATCATTTTCAGGTTTCCTGCGGATTTTAAAATAGATGATATGCAAGATTTGGCAGATTTATTTGCGTACAAAGAAATTGCTCAAAAATCAAAGGCAAAACAAAAAGACATAGATGCACTTGTAAAAGAGATTAAAAAAAGGACGTTGGGAAAAGACCCGACAGCAAATTGGTATATGAGAGTAGTTGTTGATACCAATATTGTATTTAGTGCATTGCTCAATCCCGAAGGTAAGTTTTCTCAAATTATTTTTAGACCTCGAAATCGTTTCAATTTTTACACTACCAATCGTCTTGTTTGAACACAAGAACAAAATTTTTTCGCTTTCCGGCTATTCGGAAGATGAATTGGATATATTGTTTCGGTTATTAACAGAAAAGATTCGTTTCATCAAAGTGGAATTGATTCCTCCAAAAATATATTCGTATGCCTTGTCATTAACACAGGATATTGATATTGACGACATCGAGTTTGTTGCACTCACGGAACATATAAAAGGGCGATTTTGGAGCGGTGATAAAGAATTGAAAACAGGATTGATTAAAAAAGGCTGGACAAGGTTCATCTCAGCCGATGAATTGTTTGAAAAACTATAATTTTCTTTCGGACAATCAAGCGAGAAATCAATAAATATTCTTAAATTTGGGGTGTTTTTGAATAACGCCGAAAGAAAAAAGTGCAGAAACGCGTTTGAAATTGCCATAGTTGCAAAAAACAAAGAAAGATAAACACGAAAAAAAATTAAACCCAATTGATATGAAAAATTTAATTAAAAAATTGACGCTCGTTGGTTTGTTTGTGATGGCAAATTCGGTAGCGAATGCACAAAATATTAATATTCCTGATGCGAATTTTAAAACCGCTTTGATTGCTGCCGGTGTAGATACCAACTCTGATGGCGAAATTTCACAAGCGGAAGCAGCGGTGGTTACAGAAATAAATGTGGTTGGACAATTGGTTTCTTCTTTGCAGGGAATTGAGTATTTTGTAAATCTACAAAATTTATATTGCAATAATAATGACCTGACAAGTCTGGACGTTTCCAACAACACCAATTTAGAAAATTTAAGTTGCGGCTATAATCTTATTGAGAATTTAGATGTTTCTAACAATAGTAATTTGCAAAGTTTATCCTGTCAAAATACTATTCTTACAAGTTTAGATGTTTCCAACAACCCAAATTTACAATCTTTGGATTGTAATAATAGTGCGCTTGAAACGTTAAATGTTTCCAACAACACGAATTTATTTTTGTTGAATTGCCATCATAATATACTTACAAGTTTGGATGTTTCCAACAACACGAATTTAGATATTTTGAATTGTTCTTATAATCAAATTACAACGTTGGATGTTTCTAATAATCCTAATTTAACAAATTTAGATTGTAGTTATAATCAACTTGAAACGTTGGATGTTTCCAACAATCCGAATTTATTCTCTTTAAATTGCGGTTTTAATTATGGACTTGAAACGCTGGATATTTCCAACAATCCGAATTTACAATATTTAAATTGCAGTTTTAATCAACTCACAGCGTTGGATGTTTCTAATGCTGTCAATTTAGTGGGTTTAGTCTGTATTTATACATTTTTAACCAATTTGGATGTTTCTAATAACGTGAATTTACAAACGTTAAATTGCGGTTATAACAGCCAATTAATCACGTTAAACCTTTCTCAAAATATCAATTTAAAAGATTTAGCCTGCAATGGCAATCATTTAACCAATCTGGATATTTCCAATAATGTTAATTTGGAAACATTAAATTGCGCCTCTAATCAATTGACAACATTGGATATTTCCGACCATCTCTATTTATACAATCTCGATTGTCGTTTTAATCAACTAACCACATTAGACGCTTCTAACAATCCGTTTCTAAGTATTATGCTGTGTTCCGGTAACCCTCCTCTTTCCTCATTATTTATAAAAAATGGTGTTAATAAAACTTTTGTTATAAATGATGTCGGCTATAATTTTAGAAACAGCCCTAATCTTTCGTATATCTGTGTTGATGACAACCAAATAGCCGATGTGCAAAACTATGTAACCACAAACAACATCGGAAACAATCCCACAATTACCTCTGATTGTCTAATGGCAACGCAAGAAATCGAAAAAAATAAAATTTCCGTTTATCCAAATCCGGTGAAAGATATTCTTACAATTAATCACTCACTTGCTCCCCTCTCCTTTGGAGAGGGGCTGGGGGTGAGGAAAATTTATGACATTTCAGGAAAATTAATAAAAACATTTAACGGAAACTCGGTAAACGTTTCCGCATTGCAAAAAGGAATTTATATTTTAAAAATAGATAACCAAACCATTAAATTTATAAAAGAATAATTTGGCTGATGGCAAATGGCTTTTTGCTTTTGGCAACAAAAAGAACCAAAACAAAAAATAAATAAAAAATAAATAACAAAATAAAAAAATCCCAAAGATTACCGATCCAATTGGAGCGTGCGAAGTCCCTCTCCTTTGGAAATCCGAAGGATTCGCCGATTCCTTTAAAAAAACAATAAAAATGAATGAGGCAAAGGTGATTTAGGGAGAGGATTATAAAAGCAACTTAACTAAAAACAAAAATATTATGTCAGCAATTAAAGTAGGCATCAACGGATTCGGGAGAATCGGGAGCCTTGTTTTCGGAGCGATGCTCGAAAGAAACAACGTAGAAATCGTAGGAATCAACGACCTCATAGACGCAGAATATATGGCGTATATGATTAAGTACGATTCCGTTCACGGAAGATTCTCGGGCGAAGTGCGCGTAGAAGGAAATCACCTTGTCGTAAACGGAAAAACCATCAGAGTAACTTCCGAAAGAGATCCGAACAATTTAAAATGGAACGAAGCAGGTGCAGATTACGTCGTGGAATCCACAGGTTTGTTCCTGACCAAAGAAACGGCTCAGGCGCACATCAATGCGGGTGCGAAAAAAGTAATTATGTCGGCTCCGCCAAAAGACGATACGCCGATGTTTGTGATGGGCGTAAACCATAAAACTTTGACGGGCGACATCAAAATCCTCTCTAACGCGTCCTGCACCACGAATTGTCTTGCGCCGCTCGCAAAAGTGGTACACGATAATTTTGGAATTTTGGAAGGATTGATGACCACCGTTCACGCAACCACAGCAACGCAAAGAACCGTAGACGGACCTTCTGCAAAAGATTGGCGAGGCGGACGTTCCGCACTTTTGAACATTATTCCATCTTCCACAGGTGCTGCAAAAGCCGTAGGAAAAGTGATTCCCGAACTGAACGGAAAACTCACCGGAATGTCGTTCCGCGTTCCAACCGCCGATGTTTCTGTGGTAGATTTAACCGTAAGGGTCGAAAAATCAACCACTTACGATGAAATTTGTGCCGCCATAAAAACAGCCTCCGAAAACGAACTGAAAGGAATTTTGGGCTACACCGAAGATTTGGTGGTTTCTCAAGATTTTGTGGGCGATAAAAGAACTTCCATTTTCGATAAAGATGCCGGAATTATGCTTTCCCCAAATTTCGTGAAACTCGTTTCTTGGTACGACAACGAAATGGGATATTCCAACAAATTGACGGATATGCTGATTCACGCGGCGAGTTTGTAGAATTTGAAAATGATTCTGTGAAAGCGGAAGGCAAAAAAATGCAGTTTTGACGGAAATGAATTTTTGGAAAAACTCTTTGTTCGTAAACAAGGAGGCCAGGCCATGTCAAACGCATTAAAATTTTAAAAAATTATAATAAATAAATTAAATATGTTTAGTATTTTATAAATATTTAAGTGTAATTTTAACGCAAAGAATTTTTAATCCTGAATCAAGTTCAGGACTTGAAAATATTTTAAACGCAAAGGCGTTTCACTCGGCAAATGAAAAAACATATTAAGAGAACGCAAGCCTTTGTTAAATAAAATGCCTTTGCGTTTTCGAAAAAAAAGAAAATTAAACCTTGCGAGCCTTGCGATAAAAAAAGGC
>JAITMJ010000016.1 GCA_031277475.1 Flavobacteriaceae bacterium | reverse complement strand
CCGAAAACGATTTCGCCGCCGTGTTTTCCGGCTTCGGGACCGATGTCTATTACCCAATCTGCAGATTTTATAATGTCCGGCTGATGTTCGATGACGATTACGGAATGTCCCAAATTGATGAGCGATTGCAAAGATTTCAGCAGTTTTTTGATGTCGTGAAAATGCAATCCGGTGGAAGGTTCGTCGAAAACAAAAAGCGTTTTTTCGGTGGTTACGCCTTTTACCAAAAACGAGGCGAGTTTCACACGTTGCGCTTCGCCGCCGGAAAGCGTGGAGGAACTTTGCCCAAGTTGCAAATAGCCCAAACCAACGTCTTGAAGCGGTTTCAGTTTGGTAACGATTTTTTCTTCCCGCAAATCGGCAAAAAATTCAAGGGCATCGTCCACCGTCATTTGCAGAATATCGGAAATGTTTTTATCGTCCACTTTCACTCCCAAAATTTCGTTTTTAAACCGCTTTCCTTTGCAGGTTTCGCACTCCAATTCGATGTCTGCCATAAACTGCATCGAAACCGTAATCACGCCTTCGCCCTTGCATTCATCGCATCTGCCGCCGTCCACGTTGAAAGAAAAATGCTTGGGTTTCAGTGCCAAACGTTTCGCTGATTTTTGTTTGGAAAACAAATCTCGAATTTCGTCGTAGGCTTTTAAATAAGTTACCGGATTGGAACGCGAGGATTTTCCGATAGGATTTTGGTCAATGAGTTCAATGTTTTTGACGAGTTTTTTCGGAAATTCCACCGCATCGTAATTGCCCTTTTTTCCGCCCATTTCCAACTGAATTTTCACATCGTTCACCAAAATATCTTTCATCAATGTAGATTTTCCCGAGCCGGAAACGCCGGAAATCACCACCAAACTTTCCAAAGGAATATCTGCGTCAATGTTCTTCAAATTGTGTTCCCGCGCACCTTTGATGTGTATCCACTCTTTCGGTTTTCGCCTGTTTTCGGGAGTTTCTATTTGCAAAGTTCCGGTGAGGTATTTGGAGGTCAGCGTATCGGCGTTTTTTAAATCATTAAAATTTCCCGCAAACACGAGTTCTCCGCCGAAATATCCCGCTTCCGGACCGATGTCGATGATGTAATCCGCAGCGTGCATTACTTCTTCGTCGTGTTCCACCACAATCACAGTGTTTCCCAAATCTCGAAGGTGTTTTAAAACTTCAATTAAATTTTCCGTATCGCGGGAATGAAGCCCGATGGAAGGTTCGTCCAAAATATAAATGGAACCGACCAAAGAACTTCCCAAACTCGTTGCCAGATTAATTCTTTGGCTTTCGCCGCCGGAAAGCGTGTTGGAAGTTCGGTTCAGCGTCAAATATCCGAGACCGACTTTCAATAAAAATTCCAATCGCGAGGAAATTTCAAACAAAAGTCTTTTCGCAACTTCTTGTTCGTATTGGGTTAATTTTAAATTTTGAATCACGGGAAGCAGTTCATCCAGAGGCAGTTCAATCAAAGATTGGATGTTGTGTCCGCTGATTTTCACCCATTCCGTTTCTTTTCGCAAACGCAAATTTTCACATTCCGGGCAAAGGGTTTTTCCGCGATACCGCGAAAGCATCACGCGATATTGAATTTTGTAAAGATTGTCTTCCAGCATTTTAAAAAAATGGTCAATGCTCGGAAAATTGGGAGATTTATCGCCTTTCCAAAGGTAATTTTTTTGTTCTTTGGAGAGCAAATGATAGGGTTTATGAATCGGGAAATCTTTTGCTTTTTTGATGAATTCTCTTTTCCATTCGCTCATTGTTTCGCCTTTCCAAGCGAAAACGGCATCTTCAAAAACGGAAAGCGATTTGTTCGGAACTACCAAATCTTCGTCTATTCCAATCACTTTTCCGTAGCCTTCGCAAAGCGGACAAGCGCCGTAAGGATTATTAAAACTGAAAAAATGAACGTTCGGCTCGAGAAATTCTATGCCGTCTGCTTCAAATTTATTGGAAAATTCGTGGATTTTTCCGGTGTCCGTATTTTTCAGCGAGAGATAGCCGTGTCCTTCGTAGAACGCCATTTGTATGGAATCTGCAAGCCGCTGTTCAAAACTTTCGTTTTCTTCGTACACAAATCTGTCGATTACCAATTGAATGTTCATCCCGTTTTCCGGCACAAAACCGAAACTCTCCAAATCCTCGATGTTTGCGATGTTTTCATTGATTTCCAATCGCGTAAATCCTGAAACTTTCAGCGTGTTTAGGGTTTCTTTAAAATTATTTTTATCGTAAATCAATGGAACGCCGAGCAGAAAAGCGGTATTTTTTTTGGCGTTTCGCAGGAAATCCACTACATCGGAAACGCTGTCTTTTCGCACTTCTTTGCCGGAAATTGGTGAAAAAGTTTTGCCGATTCTCGCGAACAAAAGTTTTAAATAATCGTAAATTTCCGTAGAAGTGCCGACCGTAGAACGCGGATTGGAGGAAATCACCTTCTGCTGAATGGCGATAGACGGAGCCAAACCTTTGATATCGTCCACTTTTGGTTTTTCCAATTTTCCCAAAAATTGTCGCGCATAAGAACTCAAACTTTCCACGTATCGGCGTTGTCCTTCGGCATAAATCGTATCAAAAGCGAGCGAGGATTTTCCGCTTCCCGAAACACCGGTGATGACCACCAATTTGTTTTTCGGCACCACAACATCAATATTTTTTAGATTGTTGAGGTGTGCATTTTTGACGTAAATTTCTTTTTTTATATCAATTTTCGGGTGCGCAAGCATAGCAAAATTCAGACCTGCAAAATTACGGATTTTTTTTGGGTGGTGAGGTTTGGATTGTTTCGCTTTAGGTCAAAGCGCATTACAAGGATTTAAAATAATGAGCGCACGAAAGGGATTCGTGCGGGAGCGGTTAAAACAAATCGGAATGTGTACCCGTTCGTATAAGTGTTATCAATCTTATGGTATCTTGTTGATCCCAAATCAGAAGCCAATCCGACTGTATGTGGCACTCCCATAAACCTTTATATCGTCCTTTTAAAACATGTGGTTTGTATTTTGCGGGCAATTTGCCATCTTTTCTCAGAAGTTTCAACGCTTCTTCCAGTTTATCTTCGTCCAAACCACGCTTCAAAGCCAGTTTGTAGTCTTTTTTAAAACTGTTCTTGATATCAATACTATACATCAACTTCTTAGTTTTTTCATCAAATCATCGTGGCTTTTGGTTTTGATAATACCTATTCCTGCCCGAGCCTCCCGAATCGCTTTTTCGGTTTCTGCATTGTATCGGTTCTTTTCTTCCTTAATTTTAACAAAAGAAAGACTGCGTATGTATTCTACAAATGCTTTCGCTTCTTTGGAAGTTTCATTAATTGTCATTGTTAGCATAACCTGAATATTATTCTTCCGCAAAGTTATAAAAAATGTCGAATAATCTTATTTTGCGGTTGGCTTTTGGCATTAAAAGATATTTTTAATAGTCTCCACGAAAGGATTCGTGCGGCATCGATGAATGAACTTACATTCAATCCGGATAGAGTGTCAGATTACGGCTCTGAAGGTTGAGGGTTCGACTCCTTCCGTGTTCACAAAGAAAACAAAACAAAAATCCCGCCTCATCCATAAATAAAGCGGGATTTTTTCGGGTTTAAAATTCGGTATTATTGAGAAGATTTTCCCAACAGCAGAATTTCCTCCACGCGGATTTCGGTAATGTAGCGTTTTTGTCCGTCGGTTCCCTCAAAACTTCTATACACTATTTTTCCTTCCACCGCGATTTCTTTTCCTTTTTCCACATATTTCTGGAAAATTTCTGCGGTTTTTCCGTGGGCTACCAAATTGTGCCATTGCGTTTCCTCCACTTTTTCGCCTTTCGCGTTCGTGTAGAAATCCGATGTTGCCAA
>JAITMJ010000013.1 GCA_031277475.1 Flavobacteriaceae bacterium | reverse complement strand
CCGAAAACGATTTCGCCGCCGTGTTTTCCGGCTTCGGGACCGATGTCTATTACCCAATCTGCAGATTTTATAATGTCCGGCTGATGTTCGATGACGATTACGGAATGTCCCAAATTGATTAATTGATTGATGGCTTCCATCAGGATTTTCACAAAATAGAAAGGTTGAAAAACAAAACGACCATTGCAAAATGGAGTGAAGTTAAGTTCTTCACTCCGCTTTGCAAACACGTAGTTGGTAAAAAGTGCTTCCTATTTTACTTTTTTATAAATTTTATATATTAAGTATAGTACAAATATTAAAACTACCAAAGAAATAGTTTGTATAATAAAAAGATTTGAACTGAATACTTCTACTTCTTCTTTTTCCATTTTTATAAATCTATGAATTCGATATTATTGCTACACTTGTGAATATAGTGTTTAAAATAAATTTCATGCTAATAATTACTACTTAATTTTTTTATAAATCAATTTGTATTCATAATTTGAATAGTGTTCAAAACTCAATCTCGTATAAAAATATAAGTTTGATTTTGTTTCTATAAAACCTTGTAAATTCATGGCATAATCAGGTAAAGGAAGAAAAAAATCATTAATTCCTGCAGGTAACATTTGGTGTGGGCTTAACGAATCTTTTTTAGGATGGATATTTTCAAAATATACTTTACCGTGGTAATTATCTAACTTTCTTATTTCTGGATTCGTGTCATAAAGATTGGTTTTGTCAAAATTATAGCATAGGTGATTAAAGACGAATGTAGAGTCCGGTTTTATTTCCAGAACTAATGTATCGCCTCTGCTGAGATGAAATGTTTTAAAGTCATCAAAAATATAACCATGTTCTTCTATCCGTTTAGGAATATACATATATTTTCCTACAACTTTTTTAAATTCAACTTTAGCATCCGTAGCATTATAACGGTCTTCTTCATCTCCATTTTCGTTATCACTTCCTTTTCCGCCAAAACAACTACCGAGAGTTACCAATGCAAAACCTAATAGCATTGTTATTAAAAACCTATGGTTTCTGTCCATGTGTATATTGTTTAAATGTAGTCCTTTACCAACTTATATCTTTTTTTAGAATTAATATCTAAAACATATTCACCAATTAATCTGTTAAAGGGTAATTTTTTGAAAGCATCAAATTCTTTAAATTCTTCATTTAAAGTTGCCTTAGACCCAAAATCCCAACCCTTTTGGGCTGTGATTAAACTTACCAAAATCATTCTATTCATTTTACAGATTTTAAGGAATGGTTACAACTTCACTCCAAATATAGGTTTCGATCATTTTATTTTTTTATACACTATATAATATTCAAACTCTGTTGCATCTGTTGGACTATTAATACCGTAGTAATAATATAATCCTGTTTTATGAGATTTTTTAAAACCAGAAAGATAGATTGTTGCATTTTTTTCAACATATGAAGAAGAGGGCGGACCTATGCTAACAATAGTATTATCTTCACCTACTTTTAATTTTCTTGTAAGGCTATCAACGCGTTCTCCTTGATTAAAATAAAATATATTAAAAAAAAACGTTGAATCTTTCTTTATTTCCAAAAATAAAGTATCCCCTTTTTTTAATTTGAAGTATTTATAATCATCCCTATAATTATCCTCCTGAATAGGAACAAAATAATATTTACCTATTGCCTCATCAAAAGTTGGAGTGTAATTGGGCAAGTCTAAAATATATTCTTCATCATTCTTCCCTAAACAATTCATAAGCGTAGCAATTGTTGCTACACTTATGAATGCAAATTTTAAAATGTTATGGTTTCTGTCCATGTATATATATTTGTTATGGTTCCGCCTAAATGCAAGCCTTCACCAACCGCCGTGTTGTCTATCATACCAATATTTCCATTCGTCCCTTTAATAAATCGCGTTGCAGATTCCCAACTTAAATTATTGTTAATCGTAAATTGAACAGTCGCCGTATTTCCTGATTTTGTTAGTACTGTTGCCGTAATTGGATATGAACCCAACATTTGTATTCCGATATTTACATCGCTTATAGTAGAATAAAAAGCACTAACATCATAGTTGAAAAACCCTACAAGAGGAGGTGAACCAACATTAAAAGTACCGTTAGCAAGTCCAGACTGTATAAGTGGTAAAATACTCGGATTTCCCTTTGGAAAATTTTTCACGGCATTTGTTGCGGGATTATAGATATCGTTTCCGTTCACCACATTAGAATAGTCTGAGAAGAAAATCGTGTTACTTAAACCACTTATCGGTGTAAGTTCAAAAAGCCAAATGTTAAACAAATCGCCCCAATTCATTGTGTTAGGATTAAAATTAACTATTGGTGCTACCGCGTCAATTCTGATTTTATCTATCATATTTTCATTTAGCCAATTCACTTTGTTTGGATTGTTTATAGCGTAAGTATTCATAGGAATAACGATATAATCTCTCGTATATTTTGCAGTAGTATAAATACCTTTTGAAATCCAGTGTTTTACTTTTTGTTTCAATGCTTCTAATGTCGGCCAATTTGAACTTAGGTTTCCCAACGTCCCGTTTTTTTCTGCAATCAAATAATCTGTGATTACATTTGCAACGGTATTTGCTGCTTCTACATCATCCGGATCGTTGAGGTTGAAGTTTGGAAAATATAAATATTCTAAATCATTAATATTATTTTTAAAATAGGTATTTGCATTGGTATTTGTAAGTTTATAATTGTTATACCAATTGAGCCAATTCTGAAAGTAAAACCAGTCAATTTGACAAACATTATTATCATCAGTATTATGCGAAAAAAGATTAATCGCAAATGACATTATATCCTTACTTGAAGGACTAAAATTGTTATCCTCCAAATAATAGAAAATAAATTCGTTATAATCTTGATGCTGAACAAGAAAATCGTATTGATCGTCTAATAAACCGGCCAAAAACATCTTGTAAAATTTTTGTTTTACCACATCTTCCGTAGGAATGTTCGGAACCGTTGGAGGATTTCCTCCATTATCTTCACCGGGACCGGTTCCTCCGCCGGGGTTATTTCCGGGACCGCCATTGTCCGGTACATCTGTTCCATGGTCTCCGGAACCTCCATTATCACAATAATTATAAACATCAAAGGTTCCTTCTCCACAGCAGTATATAGTAAATATATACATGTAGCAATCAATCATTATCATATATTGTACTTTTCCTGTAACATCCGTCTGATATTCTATAAGATTTCCATCCAAATCATAAAATTCTATAGTCCCGACAAAATCGCTGTAACTGTAAAATGGTTTTCCGTCAGCAGGAATATATTTGGTGATAATATATGTCTCAATACCATCGTGCTGTATGATATTAAGATTCATCACAAAATATGCATCTTCAGAAGCGTCAGTATTTATTACAATACTAATGTTTTTCCCGGAGTTCATCAAGTCCATTACCAAAACATTGTCTTCGTCCAAATCCAAATCTTCAATGCCTTTGTTGAAAAGGCTGTTAGAATGAATTTGATTTTTGACTTTGTTTACAGATTCTTGCAACCCCGGAATTTCAGAGAGTTTTTTGTAATAAATTGAGAGTTGATTTTGCACTTGGCTGTTTTTTGTAAATTCCTGTTCTTGCCTGCAAGTTACAAACAGCAACATCACAGACAAAAGACATAGTCTTGTGATTAAAGTAATTGTTTTTGTCATAATTAAAAAAAATTTCGGCAAAGATTAGAAATTACAACAGATTCTCAATCAATAAAAAAGCACTGTTTTAGTGAAAAAAAACACTTTTTTAGTGAAATTTGTCATCATATCTTTTTTTATTACTTTTATACTCTCGTAAATCAACCAAAATGGAAATAGGAAGTAAACTAAAAGCTAAAAGAATTGAAAAAAATTTAAGTGCAGAAACTATGGCAGAGAAAATAGGCGTAGATGTTTCCACTTATAGAAAATATGAGAGAAACGAAGCCTCTTTAAGTTTAGAAAAATTAGAAAAAATTGCTACTGCTTTAAATGTTCCGATTTTCAGTTTGTTGCCGGATTCTATTGTTCAAAACAACGATAATCAAAATGGCGGTATTGCATTAGCCTACCATTCCACAATACAATTATCCGAGAAAGCAATGGAAAGATGCGAAGACCAAATAAAAGAATTGAAATCGGATAAAGAATACTTGATGGAAGAAATAAAAAGATTGAGAGATAAATACGAATAATTTTTATTGAATATCCGTTTTGTGTAATAAACTTACAACTACAATATAGCCTTATGATTTTCTGTATTTTGTTCTTTTGTCTTGAAACAAAAGAACCAAAAATTCAAGACTGGAAACTCGGCTAAAATTTTAAACGATTTTCTAAAATTTCAGAACTCGGGCGGAAAGATAGATTTGATTTCATAAGTTAAAGTTTTGCCGCCACTCAAACACCTGAAATTTTTTAACGAAAATTATTTAAAATTTCTTAACGCCTCCGTTTCCGAAGTCGTTTCCCAGCATACAAAATATTAGATATTTACTTATTATTGATGATTGCGGATATTCAGATAATTTTTCTTATAATTTTCTCTCCAAAAACTTTCCTGTCAAACTTTTCTCATTTTCCGCCAAATCTTCCGGCGTTCCGCCGAAAACGATTTCGCCGCCGTGTTTTCCGGCTTCGGGACCGATGTCTATTACCCAATCTGCAGATTTTATAATGTCCGGCTGATGTTCGATGACGATTACGGAATGTCCCAA
>JAITMJ010000001.1 GCA_031277475.1 Flavobacteriaceae bacterium | reverse complement strand
TTCATCACCATCAGCGATGATGCAGGAACTACCACATTGGCAAGCGGAACGGGAACTGTAGTTTGGACTGCAACTGCAAGTGCAAACGTTCGTTTCTATACTCATTTGGATTCTAATTGTACACCGGATGATCAATCATTGAGAGCAAGAACCGTGAAATGCGGAACATTGACGTATTGCGGACCGATTGTCTTCGACTTTAATGTAGAGCCGATTACATTGGTAGATTTCGCAGGAATTCATAATGAAACTTCACCGGCGATAAACGGAACACCAGACCACGAAGACTTCACTACTACCGTAGCACCGGGCAACGTGAAACAAGGATTCCCTTATCAAATCAGTGTGAACGGAAATGCAGACCCTATAGGTTTCTCTTATGAAAACTATTATGTAGTATTCATTGACTGGAATCAAAACGGCGTATTGAATGATGCAGGAGAAGTTTACTTCGGAGACGGAAGTTTGTTCCTTATTGATTCAGACGGCGTGAGCAATCCGCCTGCAACAGGAGTGATTACCGTTCCTTCAGGAGCGACATTGGGCAACACCCTGATGAGAGTGAAAAAAGTTTACAGTTTTGGAGCTCCGCTTGTATTTCCATTTACTGACCCTTGCGAAGGCGACACTTACGGACAAGTGGAAGACTACACCATTACCGTAGATATTCCACCGACTACAGCTCCGGATTGTACCGGTTTTGAAATCACTTACCCTGAAAATCAGGATGTAATTGCCGGAGGAAACGTAACCCTTACTTGGACTGCCGCTGCAAATTCTATCGGCTACCACGTGAAAGTGGGAACTACTTTCGGGGGTATTGAAGTATTTGGAGGTGATGTTATCGGAGCCACTTCGCTCACGGTTTCATTAGATCCGGATACTATTTATTATCTGAGCGTAACGCCATATAATAATATAAGTGACGCCGCATGTACTGAGGAAATTCTATTCCAAACCGATGATTCTCCGATTGGCTGTACGAATGCACCAAACGGTCAATGGCCGGGTGGAACATTCACACCTGCGTGTTATGGAGCACCACAAGTTGTTGCAGGTTGCGGATATGCGGGAGAATATTCATTGGTAGCGGTAACTGCCGGAACTGAGTATATATTCTCAAGTTCAATCGGTACAGACTTCATTACCATTTCGGATGCAAACGGAATTGTAACATTGGCAGCAGGTACAGGTCCTGTAACTTGGACTGCAACCGCGAGCCAAGTTGTAAGATTCTATACCCACGTTGATGCAAATTGCGGAGCTCAATCAGTATGCAGAGACAGAATGGTTCAGTGCGGATCACCGATTACATTCCCGCCACCTCCATACAGTTGCTATCAAGGAGACGGTGGAATGTCCGGACTTGAAAACGGATACGGCGTAGATCCTACGGATATTTTCCGTGTAGCAGACGATTTCATCGTACCGACAGGCACATTGTTTACTTTGAAACAAGTAACGATTAACGTGCTTTCTGCTGCGCCGATTACTAATGCTACCATTAATATTCACGATGATAACGGAGGATTGCCGGGAGATGTTTCAGACACATTTACAATGGCACCTTCTTCATCACAAATATTCGGTAGTGCGTTTGGTTTAGATGCCTATCGTTTAACATTTGACTTGGTTACGCCTATTGATTTCTCAGCAGGAACTTACTGGCTGGAACCAACGATAAGCAATGGCGGCGGCACCGTATATTGGGAAGTAACAACGCTTTCTTCAACCGGATTGCCTGTGAGATTGAGCAATACGTCAGGTGTTGCTTGGGTACCGGATGATTCGGGACTCGATTACAACACTGTATTCTATGTAGCCGGAGATTGCACCACATTGTCAGTAGGCGAAGCAGGAAATACCGGCTTGGCATACTATCCGAACCCTGTGAAAGATGTATTGAACATTACATCTAAACAGAAAGTGGAAAGCGTAGAAATCTACAGCGTTGCCGGTCAGAAAGTAATGACGGTATCTAAAGTTACAGACGGAAAAGTGAACGTGAGCAGATTGTCTCAAGGCGTTTATGTATTCCGCGTGAAACTTGAAAACGGACAAGTGGAAACCTTTAAAATCGTTAAAGACTAATCCTCACCCCCGACCCCTCTCCAAAGGAGAGGGGAGCGGTGGATGGCTAATGGCTGTTGGCAATAAATATTTAATTAATGCAAGCGGACTCACAAAATTGTGAGCCCGCTTTTTTGTGGCTTGAAATATGTGCGGATTTGTTGTGCCGAACAGATGGATTTTAATTTTTTTAATGTTTTAATGCTCTTTTTTTTAATTTAACTCCTCTTTTTTGTTTGGTGTTAAATAAAATATTATTACTTTTGGGACAATTATAAAATTTATTTATATGAAGAAATTTCTATTATCGTGCTTTTTAGCACTGAGTTTAGGGGCAAATGCCCAGATTTTTTTCAACTATGATTCGGGAACGGGGGCTAATCCACCGCCGAGTCTGGTTGCAACAGGAGGATTCACCGGAGGTACGGGGATCTATAACATCACAGGTTGGTGTGAGACATTGTCTTATATGGGAAATGTGTATGCAGGTGCCAATGCTTACACTTTAACCTATACCAGTCCGGCAGGAATAACCTCCAATGGAGGGGCAATAGATTATGCCTTTAATTGGGGAGTATTAGGTTACAGTGATCCTACTGAGGCACGGGGTAGCGTTCAGATAGCTTATGCTGCGGGGACTACGGGAGGTACCTTTACCAATATAGGAACTCCTATTACGTTTACCACCGAACAGGATTGTGTGGACACTTCCGGAACCATCCCTACGGGAACTATTCCTTCGGGACAAGGTTTCAGATTTAGAATTACGGTAACAGCAGCAGCAACAGGTACGCCAACGGCTGATATGCTCTGGGGCTTGAACACCATAGATTTAGCACAGGATGTAACGGCTGCACCGAATTGTGTCAGCATTACTTCGCCGACCAATGGTGCTACCAATGTAGGTGTTCGCAGTGCTATTAGCTGGCCTATTACACCGGGAGCGCAAAGTTATAATGTAAGAATAGGTACTACATCAGGCGGCGCAGACGTTGTGAATGCCACCACTTTCGCTAATTCATACGCGCCTCCTTCAACAAATGCTTTGCCTGCGAATACGCATCTGTATGCAAGGATAGATGCTACCAATTCTCAGGGAACTACCATCGGTTGTTCAGTGATAGAGTTTGACACAGGACCAAATCCTTTTGCACCTTATTGCGGACCTATTCTATCAACAGGTGCTCCAATGTTCTCGCTTAATGTAGTAACCATGAATGGTACAACCTACACCAATACGGTCAGTACAGGGTCAAATTCTTCAACTTTACAGCCTCATTTGAATTTCATCAGCAATACCTTTAATGTGGATCCAGGACAAACCTATCCTATTGATATGACAGCAATGGGTATAGCCGGTAATTTCTGGGGCTTTAGTGTATTTATTGACTGGAATCAAGATGGTGATTTTGATGATGCGGGCGAAAATTATTTTAATACATCATCAACTCTTTTAAATACAAGTACGGCTACCGGTGGATTAGTTACCAGAACAGGAAATATTGCAGTACCTGCGGGTGCCTTACCCGGACCTACCCGAATGAGAGTGAGATATGGTTTCGTTGGTAGTGCAACTACAATTCACAATAACATAGCAAATGCTTGTAACGATATAGGCAACGGACAAGTTCACGACTATACCATCAACGTTACAGCACCACCTGCAACCTATTGCACACCCGGAGGAACAGCCGTTGCTGCCCGCCGTATAGATGGTTTCTCTACTACAGGCGGCACCACCAATATCAGCAATTTGAACAGTGGATTCTCACCCGGCGGATATGGAGATTTCTATAATACCCATTCCGTAGCGCAAGAAGTTGGACAAGCCGTAAACTTTACCATAAATCTTGGTGATACACTTGGCTACGGAGCAAGAATTTGGGTAGATTGGAATCAAGACGGAATCTTTGATACCTCTGCCACAAGTAATGAAATAGCATTCTTCACATCCAGCTATGTATTTGCAAACACTATCACCGGAACGATTACTGTGCCTACAACTGCATTGGAAGGCGAAACCCGTATGCGTGTCGTAAACCATTACAATAGCGGTACCGGACTTATAGATCCGTGTTCTACCACACATACCAGCGGCGAATTTGAAGATTACAAATTTATTGTAAATCCATTGCCTACAGCAGTACCGGGATGTGCTACAATTACCGCTCCGTCAGGAACTGTAAACGCAGGATCAACTACTATTACATGGAATCCTGTTACCGATGCCTTTGGTTATAAACTGAAAATAGGAACCACTGCCGGAGGAGATGATGTTCTCACTGAAACAACACTAACAGGAACTTCATATACTTTAGGTTTGGCGATAAGCACTACTTATCATGTAAGTTTAGTGCCGTTTAATAATAAAGGCGATGCCACAGGTTGTGCAGATTATACTTTCAGTACAAATACTACCTTGAATTATTGTATCCCGCAAGGAACCAATAATACACGCTTTGTAAACAATTTTTCTACCACAGGAGGTACGGGTAATAATATCAGCAATCTCGGAACAGGATTTTCATCCGGCGGATATGGAGATTATTACAATACTCAAACCGTATCGCAAGCCGTAGGAGGAACCGTAAACTTCAGTGTGGACATTAGCGGCGGAACAGCCGGATTTAGAGTTTGGGTAGATTGGAACCAAGACGGAACCTTCGACCCTGTGAATGAAATAGCATACCAATCGCTCAATTACTTCTCCAATCATACCGGAGCGATTACAGTTCCTGCAACTGCATTGCCGGGACCAACCCGTATGCGTATCGTAAGCCACTGGTCAAGCAGTTCAGGAGATACAAGCCCTTGTCAAACCGGATTCGTCAGCGGTGAATTTGAAGATTACAAATTTATCGTAGATCCATTGCCAACAGTAGCACCGGGTTGTGCTACAATTACCGCTCCGTCAGGAACCGTAAACGCAGGACTGACTACCATTACATGGAATCCCGTTACTGACGCTTTTGGTTATAAACTGAAAGTAGGAACCACTGCCGGAGGCGATGAGATTCTTACTGAAACAACAGTATCGGGAACTTCATATCCGGTAAGCGGATTGACGATAAACACTACATATCATGTAAGTTTAGTGCCGTTTAATAATAAAGGCGATGCCACAGGTTGTGCAGATTATACTTTCAGTACGAATAATACTTTAACCTATTGCATCCCGACAGGACCAACAAATAACTCGGATGAAATCCTCAACTTTACTTTGGGAAGCATTAACAACACTTCTGCTCCAAGTGAAGGAACCAATGGTTATATGGACTACACAGGAACCGTGCCTCCGGCAGATTTGGAAGTTGGTTCTTCTCAAGTAGCATCATTGACGACCAATAGCGGAAGTGGAAACCACGGTGCAGCAATTTGGATTGACTATAATGATGACGGAGTTTTCTCGACATCCGAAATGGTTACCAATATTCCAAACTCTGCTATTGCAAATACCACAACGAATTTCCCTCCTTTCACAGTAGAGGATTCTCCGGGGACACATCGTTTGAGAGTTCAATATACCTATTTCCAAGATGGTAGCGGATTAGACCCTTGTAACGTTACTACAATATATTCTGAAACAGAAGATTATTTAGTAAACATTATGGCGGTGGCCACAGGCTGTCTCACCGATCCTTACGGCGAATATCCGCACAGCGTATTTACGCCTCAATGTATTGGAGCACCGGAAACTATTGTTGCTGACGCTTGGGCAGGAGAATATTCCACAGTAGCCGTAACCGCAGGAACAGAATATATATTCTCAAGTTCCGTTGCCACCGATTTCATCACCATCGGCGATGATACCGGAACCACAGTATTGGCAAGCGGCACAGGTTCTGTAACTTGGACTGCCACTGCAAGTGCAAACGTTCGTTTCTATACCCACTTGGATTCTGCTTGTACACCGGATAATACCACAACCAGAGCAAGAATGATCCAGTGCGGAACTCTGGTATTGAACTATTGCATCCCTGAAGGAACCAATTCTTCAAGATACATCAATAATTTCACCACCACAGGAGGTACCGGTAATGATATCAGCAATTTGAACAGCGGATTCTCACCAGGAGGATACGGAGATTTCTATGCTACTCACAAAGTATCAAATGTAGTAGGCGGAACCGTGAACTTCAATGCAATTCATGGAGATGTGGGACAAACTTTCGGATTCAGAATTTGGGTAGATTGGAACCAAGACGGAACCTTTGACCCTGTAAATGAAGTAGTATATCAATCAAGTGGCTATGGACCATCACAATCCGGAACCATTACTGTTCCTACAACGGCATTGCCGGGAGACACCCGTATGAGAATCGCCAATCATTGGCTCGATACGGAAGGTCCTGATGATCCGTGTACCACAGCATTTACTTACGGCGAATTTGAAGATTATAAATTCACCGTAGATCCGCTACCAACCGTGAAACCGGATTGTACCACCATTACCAACCCGAGCGGACCGGCACCAATAATAATAAATGCCGGATTAAATACCATCACTTGGACTGCCGTTGCAAATGCTTTCGGCTACCATGTGAAAGTAGGAACTTCTTCCGGAGGTGGTGAAGTATTTTTCGATGATGTTACGGGAACCTCAATATCTGTTTCATTGCAACCAAACACTACCTATTATGTGAGTGTAGTGCCATACAACAATATGGGCGATGCCAATCCGTGCAACAATGAAGTAGAATTTGAAACCGATGATACTTTGGTTTATTGTATTCCTGAAGGAACCAATTCTACCAGATATATAGATAATTTCTCTACCACAGGAGGAAACCCTGATAATATCAGCAATTTGGGAAGCGGATTCTCACCGGGCGGATACGGAGATTTCTATAATACGCATACCGTATCTCAAATAGAAGGAGGAACTGTGAATTTCACGGCAGATTTTGCAGGCGGAACTTTCGGATTCAGAATTTGGGTAGATTGGAACCAAGACGGAACTTTTGACCCTGTGAACGAAGTAGCATTCCAATCCAATGCTTGGCAACCTTCATGGTCAGGATCATTTGCCATTCCTTCATCTGCATTATCGGGCGAAACCCGTATGAGAATTGCATGCCATTGGCTTGATACTACAGGACCTGCCGATCCATGTTTGACAGGAGCCGACTCTCAATACGTTGAGTTTGAAGATTATAAATTCAATGTCATTCAGCCGACAGCAGCTCCGGATTGTACTACCATTACCAACCCTGCTAATGGAGCCGTATTGAATCCGGGAAGCACTACAATTACTTGGAACGCCGCAGCAAATGCTTCCGGTTACCATGTGAAAGTAGGAACTACTTCCGGAGGAACGGATGTATTTGGAGGAGATGTTTCAGGAACGTCTCAAACCGTTACATTAAGTCAAAACGGCACTTATTATGCAAGCGTAGTACCATTCAATAGTTTAGGCGGTGCTAATCCGTGTAGCAATGAAATCACGTTCACTACAAATGACAATGCGGTATATTGCGAACCGAATCTGAACTGTACAGACGGAGATCTCATTCTCAATGTGTCTTTTGAGGAAATTGATAATTCCACAACTTGCAGCCCGAACGGATACGGAGATTATACCAATATGGTTGCTAACGTAGAAGCAGGAGAAACATATACTCTGTATGTAACCGTAGGAGATGGTTGGTATGAACATGTAGGAATGTGGATTGACTTCGGAAACGACGGTATATTTGATCCATCAGATTACTTCGGAGAAATTGGAATCGGAGGACAGGGAGTAACCACACAAGGAGACATCACTATTCCTGCAGGAACACCGGACGGCAACTACAGAATGAGAATTCAAGCTTATGCCGGACCACTTACAGGAGATCCTTGTATGAATAACCCGCTCGATTTCGGAGAATATGAAGATTATACCGTACACGTTGGCGCATTGGCTACTGCCGAAACCAACAAAGGCAAAATCGTAGTGTATCCGAATCCGGTAACCGATATTCTGAAAATTTCCGATGTGAAAGACGTGAAATCCATCATAGTGGTCGATATGACGGGAAGAATGGTGAAAACCTTCTCTACCGCAACCGCTGAGTTGAATCTTTCCAACCTTTCATCGGGAGCATACATCGTGAATCTGAGAATGACCAACGGTGAAACACAAAGTGTTAAAGTGATTAAAAAGTAATATGCTTCCCGATAAATCGGGACAGGTCTTGGCTAATGGCTTTGTCACGCTGAGCGAAGTCGAAGCGTTGGCTTTAAGAATTGATACTTTTAATTAATATTTTAAAAAAATCGGGCTCACTTTTTGTGAACCCGATTTTTTTGTCAAGCAGCCTATTGCTTTATTTACAAAATTTTATACATTTGTTCTATTAAATATTACCATGATGAATCTCAAATTTATCAATATCTTGAACGTTATCAAAAACCGGAATACTATATTGGAGAGAAAATATAATAATGAAGAGAGTTTATAAAGATGTCAGTATTTTTTGAGTTAGTAGTAATGGTAGGGCAACAATGATGGGAGTGAAAAAAATAATTAAAAACCGTTTGTAGATATTTTGGAAGTTAATCCCCACCAAAAGCAAAAAACATATTCCGAATTTAACGGAAATAAATATTAATCATCTAAAAAATCAAAAAAAATGAAAAAGAAAACCATTTCTTATTTAGCGGCAGTTGTAGCAACTGCATTGTGTATGAGCGTAACTTCCTGCCTCGAAATGCGGGAAGCAGAAACCATAGAAATCCCCATTAATCCTCCTTTTCCTCCGATTGGCGGTAGTGATGAAATAAGCATTATCTCCTTTGCTCCGGCAGCGGCGCAGTATGGAGAAACCGTTACCATTACCGGTACCGGTTTTAGTGCAACACCGAGTGAAAACAGCGTAACTTTTAACAATATACTAACCACCGTTGTTTCTTCCACATCTACCGAAATAAAAGTAACCGTTCCCCAAAATAAGGAATGCACAGGATTGGTTCGGGTAACTGTAGCAGGAGAAACAGCCGTCTCTGACACGCCTTTTACCTACCTACTGACTTATTCTTCCACACCTACCTTGTTTGCGGGCAGTAGCACCGGCGAAAGCGGAAGTAATGACGGACAGGGTAGCGCAGCAAGGTTTAATATACCTCTCCAATTGGCAAGCGATGCACAAGGCAATATTTATGTGGCAGACAGCAATAATAAGGCTCTGCGTAAAATAACGCCGACAGGAATGGTAACAACCGTAAGCGGTTACAACAGCAGGACAAGAGGTGTACTCGTAGATGCAGACGAAAATATTTATGTAGCGGAAGAAAATATGACCCATCTTTGGAAAATTCCGGCAAGCAGCGGTACAGCGGTTTCATTCGGGAACGGTTTGTTTGCTTCCGCACAACTGGCAAAGGATGTTCAAGGCAATATTTATGTGGTAGATTCGGAAAATAGACTGATAAGAAAAATAGATGTTTCCGGAAATACGACCAATGTTTATGAACTTCCATATACACAATTTCTGTATCCGTATGGAGTTGCGCTTGATGCTTCGGGAAATATCTACGCATCAATATTGGAAGGTCAGCAAATATGGAAAATATCATCAGGCAGCGACACAGCGGTTTTATTTGCCGGTCGCACTTCCGGATCTTCCGGTTTTTCCGATGGTCAAGGTACCGATGCGAGTTTTTATTATCCTTACGGAATGACTACCGATGCCGTAGGAAATATCTATGTAGCAGACGGTGCTAACAGAGCAGTTCGCAAAATAACGCCGGGCGGAATGGTCAGCACTCTGTTTACTACCGGTCCGGGTATTGGTACCATTTTGATGTCGGGCATCACTTTTGACCCTTCAGGCAATATGTATGTAAGCACCTGTAACGACAATACCATTCTGAAAATAGAGGCAAAATAAGATTACCCCAAGCCTGATCATATGAAAATTTTTGGGATTGCTAAACTACCTATAGTTTAGCAATCCCAAATTTAAAATGCCAAGAATTTTCAGTATTGCACTGAAAATGTTGAACTTACAAATTATCTTTTTTTCTCTTTCAGTGCTATTTTTTTCACCATTCCGCCGTGCGTATCTCGGATGCTTTGCATAATGATAAAAGCGTGAGGATCAATGCCTTCCACTTCGGCAGCAAGTCTGTTGATTTCCAAACGGGTAATCACGGTGAAAATAATGTCGATTTCTTTATCGCTTTCGCCTCTTTTTCCGAATCCTTTTCTGCCGGAATAATGTGTCAATCCGTGTCCCAACCTGTTTTTAATCATCTCGCTGATCTGTCTGCTTTTTGATGAAATAATGGTAACGCCGGTGTATTCTTCGATGCCGTCTAATATAAAATCTACGGTTTTTGAAGCAGCAAGATAAGTTACCACCGAATAAAGCGCAATTTCTACGGACAGCAAATAGGCGGCAACGCTAAAGATGAGAATATTGAAAATCAGAATAAAATCGCCGACCGTGAGGCTTGAATTTCGGCTGAGATGAATGGCGAGAATTTCGGTTCCGTCTATGACCGCGCCGCCGCGAATCACCAATCCGATTCCTGCTCCCAGAAAAAATCCGCCGAATATGGCGACCAGAATTTTGTCGTGCGTAACGATTGGATAAGGCACAAAAGCGATAACTACCGCCAAAACGCCAATCGAAACGATACTTTTCAGGCTGAAAAACCAACTGATTTGCCGATATCCCAAGAGCAAAAACGGAATGTTGATCACGATGAGAAGCACGGAAAGCGACATCTGCGTTTGATGATTGATTAACAGGGAGATTCCGGTAACGCCACCGTCAATCAATTTGTTGGGAATCAAAAAACCTTTTAATCCAAAACCTGCCGAAAGGATTCCGAGCATAATAAAAAAAGCGTCTCGGATTTCTTTTTTTATTTGCATTCCCAGTCGCCGAACGTATCTCAACCGCTGAATATTCTCAATTTTGCGGCTTCTGTCGATTTTAAAAAATTTGATGATGTTGCCCGGAATGTTCATCAATAATAGGTTTTTTATTTAAAATTTAATTCTTCAATAAAATTTTAAAATTAATGGTGATAAAGTTATTATTTTTTTTGGATATGAAAAAAAAGACAATCCTAAGCACACAGATGACACAGATTATAGGAACAGATGCAGATTTCTATCCGTGAAAATCTGTCTAATCTGCGTTATCTGCGTGTTTTTGAGTTCCTAATCTCCCAAAACTTTCCAAATTTCATCTTTCAATTCTGCTATACCTTCGCCGGTGATTCCGGAAAAAAAGAGCGGTTGGCGGTTTTCGGGAAATTCTGCGGCGATTTCTTTTTTCAGTTCGTCGTCCAACAAATCGGATTTTGAAATACTTAAAATAAAGGCTTTGTCCAAAAGTTCAGGATTGTATTTTTTCAGTTCGTTTTCCAAAGTTTGAAACTCTCGATAATGGCTTTCGGAATCTGCCGGAATCAAAAACAACAACACAGAATTTCTTTCGATATGCCGCAAAAAACGATGTCCCAAACCTTTGCCTTCCGCCGCTCCTTCGATGATTCCGGGAATATCTGCCATTACGAAAGATTTGTAGTTTCGGTAGTTCACAATTCCCAAATTCGGAGTGAGCGTGGTGAAAGCGTAGTCCGCAATTTTGGGTTTCGCTGCGGAAACAGCGGCGAGCAACGTAGATTTTCCGGCATTCGGAAAACCGACTAAACCAACATCTGCCAAAATTTTCAATTCAAAAGTGATGTAGCCTTCCTCGCCCGGAAGTCCGGGTTGCGCATATCTCGGCGTTTGATTGGTGGAAGATTTAAAATGTTCGTTTCCCAGACCGCCTTTTCCGCCTTTCATCAAAACAATTTCCTGCGCATTTTCCAAAATCTCGCCGATGATTTCTCCGTTTTCATTTTTGGCGATGGTTCCTATCGGAACTTCAATGATTACGTCTTTTCCGGCGGCTCCCGTCAGTTGATTTTTTCCGCCGTTTTCTCCGCGTTCGGCTTTCAAATGCCGGGTGTATCGAAGCGGAAGAAGCGTCCATTCGTGGGAATTTCCTTTCATAATGATGTTTCCGCCGCGTCCGCCGTCTCCGCCGTCGGGTCCGCCTTTCGGAATATATTTTTCCCGCCGCAGATGCGCAGAACCCGCGCCACCGTGTCCGCTTTCGCAATGGATTTTAACGTGATCTACGAAATTGCTCATACTTTTGATTCAAGGTTTGAGATTCAAAGTTACCAAACATTTCAACTTTTAGCATTAAACACGGAATTTTGAATGGCTTCAAAGAATTTTTCCGAAATTTCGCCTACGCCGTTCGTTCGGACGATAAACTTTCATTCTATATATCTGCTTATATGTTGTGACATAGAATGTTTCGAGCCGTTAAAAAATGCTTTCTTCAATTGCTCATATTCTTTGTTGTCGGTTTCATCTGAATATTCGGCAATTTCGATTTTGGCAATTCCGCGAATTAACGATAGAGCCGTTTTCAAGTCAGAAAACGGCAAAGTGTCATCTATTGTGATTTTTACGGTTGTTATATTCTACTCTTTATCTTGATGCAAAAGTACATGAAATTTTGGAATAACGTAAAAAGTCCGTTGGACGAGTTGTAAAATATACGGCGGTCGTAATAGCATTATTCCAACAACCACATCACATTAACCTCGTCTTAAATTTTTTGAAACTGATGATTAATAAAAAACAAGCCATCGCAAAAAGAATCAGCGTTTCTTTCCATATTGCGCTGAAACCCAAACCTTTAATCATCACAGATTTTACGATGATGTAGTACCATCTCGCGGGAACGATGTTGCTGATGATTCGTAACGGAAGCGGCATATTTTCTATCGGAAACATAAAACCGGTGAACAATAATGTCGGCAAAAGCATTGCCATTAATGAAATCAGCATCGCCGTTTGTTGAGATTTTGCGGTATTTGAAATAAAAATCCCCAGTGCCAACGCTGTGAAAATCAATAAAATACTTTCAGCGAACAGCAAAAAAACGCTGCCATTAATTGGCATATCCAAAAGTGTAACGCTCAAAATCAGGATGATGCAAAGATTTAAAATCGAGAGAAAAAGATACGGAATCACTTTTGAAATAATCACCAAAAACGGATTGAACGGCGATACCAAAAGCACTTCCATAGTTCCGGTTTCTTTTTCGCGGACGATGGAAACGGAAGTCATCATCACACAAACCAGCATCAGCACGAGCGCCATTACGCCCGGAACAAAATTCGTGGCACCTTTCAATTCGGGATTGTACAACATTCTGATTTCCGGAACGATGCGAAGCGGAATTTGATTATTTTTCATCAAATCTTGCCCGTAATCCATAATAATTGCTGTGGCATAATTCGTCAAAGTATTTGCGGTGTTCGGGTCTGAAGCGTCTGCAATGATTTGAATTTGAGCCTGATGCAGATGCGAGAGTTCATTGTTGAAATTCGCCGGAAAAATAATCGCCAATTTGATGTCTCCCGCTTTGAATGCTTCCTCGATTTGCCTGTGGCTCATCAATGTTTTTTTGATTTCAAAATTTCGGCTCGCCTCCAATTTCCCGATAATCTGTTGCGAGGCTTCATCTTTGGCGTAATCGCAGATGACGATGTTGGAATTTTTAATTTCGTTCGTCAGCGCAAAACCGAAGAGCAAAATTTGCACAATCGGCAAACCGATGAGCATCAGCAGCGTTTTTTTATCGCGAAAAATGTGATAAAATTCTTTTTTTACGAAAGAGAAAAGTTGTTTCACGGGATTGCTGATCAATTTGCTGCAAAGATAAGCAATAGCAAAAATTACGGGGGAAAACAACGAAAAAAATTCATTAAAATGACTATCCGCAATCGTCAATAATATGTAAAAATCTGATATTTTGTATCTATGAAAACAACCTCGGAAATGGAGGCGTTAAGAAATTTTAAATAATTTTCGTTAAAAAATTTCAGATGTTTGAGTGGCGACAAAACTTTAAATATTTCGTCCGGCGGCGGTGCTGTGGAATTTGGATTGTTAACCGGCATTGGTTATTTGGTTGCGAACACTGTGAACATTGCCGTAAATCCCAACATTCCGAAACCGATTTTGTATGGATTAATCAGCGGCGCATTTCATCTGTTTATATTTTATTTTTTTCAGCGGTCAGATGGAACACTTTATACAATCATTCGTTTGTGTGTCAATATTTTTGTCATGGGTGTTTCATTTAATCTGCATTTTAGCGACGAGTATTATTTTGATAATGATGAAATGAATTAAATATATATAATGCTCCGCGCAGAATGTTCTAATGAAATCGGTTTATGTAATAAAAAGGTCTTACCTTTGTGGTTGATTTTTTAAATTAGCGAAATATGTACAGGCAAATATTCGTGTCCCCCGTTGGCGATTTGACGCTTACCATTCCAAAAAGTTGGTACGGACAAAAAATAGAGGTTATTGCATTTCCCGTAGATGAGCCGTTTAACGCCTCAAATTCGTCTGCACTAACAAGTGGAAAAGTAATAGAAAATAGAAAAAAACGGGAAGAGAACAGCAAGAAATATGCTGTCAGTTTTCGTTCGCTCGGTTATAAATTTAATCGTGAAGAAGCAAATAATTATGATGAATAGTTTTGCAATAGATACAAATATTTTTCTCTATCTCCGCGATATTGACAGCCCTGAAAAACAGAAAAAAGCGAATGATTTAATAGATTTATCGCCCGTTGTTTCTTCACAGGTTGTTTCCGAATATCTGAATGTCAGCAAGCGGCTGTTGAAACTTTCTAAAGAACAAATTCTTGATATCTGTTTGAGCGATTTGGAATGCTGCAATATTCATCCTGTAACGCTGTCCACATTGCGTTTGGCGCAGAAATTAATTTCCACGTATGATTTTCAATTGTTCGACAGTATTATAGTCGCTTCTTCTCTTGAAGCAGGTTGCGAAATACTTTATTCCGAAGACTTTCAGCACAATCAGTTAATAGAAAATCGGCTAAAGATTATCAATCCTTTTGTTTAATTTCCAAACATCGCCGTGAATCCCAATATTCCGAAACCGATTTTGTATGGATTAATCAGCGGCGCATTTCATCTGTTTATATTTTATTTTTTTCAGCGGTCAGATGGAACACTTTGTACAATCATTCGTTTGTGTGTCAATATTTTGTCATGAGTGTTTCATTTAATCTGCATTTTGGCGACGAGTATTATTTTGGTAAAGATGAAGTGAACTACATAATACTCGAAAAAACTTTCAACATTCTGAAACTCTCATTAAATTTGAAAAAATATTTTTTAATCAGAACTTGATTAATTATATTTACTCATCCTCCACATCCGACTTTTCATAATCCGCTTCGATTTCTTTTGCGTAGTCAATTTTTTTATTCTTGCCGAAACGCGCCATCACGCTGTCGAAAAGCGAATAAACTACGGGAACGATGACTAAAGTCAGGAACAGCGATGAAATCAATCCGCCGATGATGACCCAAGCCAAACCTTTCGTCATTTCCGCGCCTTGTCCGTTGGCGAGTGCAATCGGTAACATTCCGAAAACCATCGCGATGGTGGTCATTAAAATCGGTCGAAGTCTTGCGTGATTTGCTTGGATTAATGCGGTTTTTGTAGATTCGCCTTCGGCTTTTCTGTGATTGGTGAAATCCACGAGCAAAATCGCGTTTTTACAAACCAAGCCGATGAGCATAATCATTCCCAAAATGGTAAAAATATTCAGTGTATTGTTGGTTAATGCTAAAATCACGAACACGCCGATGAGCGAAAGCGGAATGGAAAACAGCACCACAAACGGATAAACGTAGTTGTCGTAGAGCCCGACCATAATCAGATAAACCATAATAATCGCCGCCAAAAGTGCCAATCCCAAAACGCCGAAACCGGTGCTTTGCATTTCTTGAGTTCCTGTCCATTGATAATTCACGCCTGCCGGTCGTTTTAATTTTTCAAATTCTTTTTGCCAATCGTCGGCTACGCTTCCTGCGGCGCGACCGACTACTTGTGCGGAAACGGTTACAGACGGCGTTCTGTCGTATCGGTCTAATTGCGTAGGACCGGTATCTTCCGAAATATCCGCGAATTGCGAGAGTTTTATTGGCTGACCGAGATTATTCACGAAAACGATATTTCGCACGTTGTCAATATTGGAGCGGTTGTATTCGCCGTATCGCACGTTGATGTCGTATTCATTGTCGCCGGCGCGGAATTTTGCATCGGTATTTCCGTTAAACGCCGTTTGCATCGTAGTTCCGACTGTTGATAAATTCAGACCGAGCATCGCCATTTTGTCTCTGTCCACTTGCACGTTGATTTCCGGCATTCCGTCTTCTACGGAAAGATCGATTTCTGTGGCACCGTCTATCTTTCGTAAAAGATCTTCGGTTTTTTCTGCAAAAGCCAAAGCCGATTCCACATTCGGAGCCGTGATGACGAGTTGCAGCGGCGGATTATTTCCTCCGCCCATCGAGGCAGGAGCAGTCGTAATTTTTGCACCGACAAGAATTTTTTCGAGTTCGCGTTTTACAATGGCGGCGTAAATCACGGTATTGGTTTCGCGTTCATTTTTATTGGTCAGTTTTACGTTGATTTCAGCTTTGTAAGGCGTAGCCTGAACCGCCAATCCGCCGGTAACTTGCCCGACAGTGGAAATCACATTCACAACTTCGGATTTTGCACGCAAATAGTTTTCCGCTTTTTGAACGGCAAAATTGGTTTGTTCTAATGAAGCATCTTTGGGAAGTTCTACCCGAACTAAAAATTCGCCTCGGTCCATTTGAGGAAAAAATTCGCCACCGATAAATCCAAAACCCGGAAGTAAAAAAGAACTGAAAAACAGGATGATGACGATGAATAATGTGGCTAATTTATGCCGCCAACTTTTCAAACACCATTCGAGCAAATCGGAAATCCAATGTGCGAAGGCATCCATTCTCGCCTCGAACCAAAGAATGAATTTTCCGAAAAGATTTTTGCCTTCCATTCTTTCTAATTTTCCGAAACGCGAGGAAAGCCACGGAACGATGGTGAAAGATGCCAAAAGTGAAAATGCGGTGGCAATCATTACCGTAACGCAGAATTGTTTTAAAATATTCGCAACGATTTGATCGATAATGGAAATCGGAAAGAAAACCACGATGATTACGAGCGTGATGGACATTACGGTGAACATAATTTCGGTGGTTCCGTCGTACGCCGCACGAATTTTGCTTTTTCCCATTTCCATGTGCCGATGAATGTTTTCGAGAACTACAATCGCATCGTCCACCAAAATTCCGACCACCAAAGAAAGTGCTACCAGCGACATCATATTCAGCGTGTATCCCATAAAATAAATTCCGATAAATGTGGCAATCAACGAGGCGGGAATGGAAACCATCACGATAAATGCGTTTCTGATGTTGTGCAAAAACAGCAACATCACGAATGCCACGAGAACGATTGCCAACACAAGGTCGAGCATCACGTGGTTTGCGGCTTCCAATGTGAATGTGCTTTGATCGTTGGCAACGGTTAATTTTAGGTTTTCCGATTTGTAATCTTCTTGTAATTTAGTGATTTTTTCAGTCGCTAATTTGCTTACTTCCACAGTATTGGCATCTGTTTGTTTAAGGATTTGCAATAAGATAGCGGAATTTTGGTTGAACCGCGAAATTTTTTCAATGTCTTTTGATGCGTCCTGAACATCGGCAAAATCGCCCAAACGCACTTGATTTGCGCCGGAGGAAATCACCATATTTCGGAGTTCGTCCACAGTTTTATATTTTCCGGAAAGCCGAATCAGAATGGTATTTTGTCTGGTTTTAATGTTTCCTGTCGGGAAATCGAGGTTGGAAGCGAGGATTAATTGCTGAACTTGCGGCAGGGAAAGTCCGTAGCCTTCGAGTTTGGTTTGGTCTATATTTACCTGTATTTCACGCTCTTGTCCGCCGATGATGTTCACTTGCGCCACGCCCGGAATCCGCGAAATTTCGGGTTGAACTTTTTTGTCGAGCAAATCGTAGAAATCGGTTCCGCTCATATTGGCAGTTGCCGCAATTTGCATCACGGGGAGATTGTCCATCGAAAATTTGTCTAACGAAGGTGCCAGAGCATCGTCCGGCAAATCTGCAACGATGGAATTCACTTTCCGCTGGGCATTATTTAAAGCGAGATTCACGTCTGCGCCGTCGTTTAATTGAATAATTACCACCGACAAACCTTCGAAAGATTGTGCCGTGATGTGTTTGATATTTTCAATAGACGAAACGCCGTCCTCGATTTTTTTGGTTACGGTATTTTCGATTTCCGATGGCGATGCGCCCGGATAAACCGTAGAAATCGTGATGACGTTGATTTCAAATTTGGGGATGAGTTCATAGCTCAAAAGTTTGTAACTGAGCAATCCTCCGAGCGTGAGAATGGTGAACAAAACCACGACAAGCGTGGGACGAGTGATGGATATTTTAGGTAAATTCATTTTGTTTTGTATTTGTAAGCCCCCTGTCCCCTCCTACCCCGACCCCTCCAAAGGAGGGGAGAAAGGGGGGAAAAGGCTCTGATTGTTTTACGTTTTTTTAATTTTTTAATGTTTTTCTCATAAATTTGAATTCATCTTATTCATAAATTATTGTTTCATAATGTTTTACAAATTCTTCAAATTCAAGTAAATATTTGTAATCTTCGGGATAATAACGTGCTTTTTCATAATCATCGCCGGCAATTTTTTTTATGCTTTCTATTGATTTCCATTCACTTACGGTTAGGAAATGACAAATATCGTTTTCTGTTCTCATCAGAATTTTAGCGGAAATATTACCGTCAATTTCTCTGTAATTTTTAAGACCTGTATTTTCAACATACGTTTTATAAATTTCGGCATCTTCTTTTTTCACAATGCCGTGCCAAATTCTTGTTATTATTTTCATTTTTTAAAATGTACATTTAAAGATTAAAATTGTCCAAAGACATAATAAAATCTGATGTTATTCATAAATTTTTCATTTTTTTTGTACCGCTCTCCGAGCGGATTTTCATTATTCTTATTTTTTCCACAGGCTTTTTGTCTGTGGTTATTCACATTCAGTCCTACGGACGTTTCTTTTGTCGTCATTGCGGGCTTGACTCGCAATCCCGTGTTTTTTTTACTTAAACCTTCAAGGTTTTTGAAACCTTGAAGGTTTGGATTCCCCTTTTTTCCAAACTTTGTCAAAGATTTTTAACTTTGACAAAGTGTTAAACCACATTTTTCAACTTTTCAAATTTCCCTTGTTTTTAGGGACTTTTGCGACATTTACGACTTTTGCCAAAAGCCAAAAGCCATTTGCCAACCGCTATTTTATCACTTTTATTTTCGCTCCGTCCGTCAGATTGATTTGTCCGCCGGTTACTACTATTTCGCCGTTTTTCAGACCGCTGAGGACTTCAATTTTCTCGCCGAAATTTCTGCCGGAAACGATGTTCGTCAGTTTTGCCGCATCGCCGTTTACCACAAAAACCTGATTATTTTGAACGCCGCCCACGAAAGCCGACCTCGGAATGACCAAAATATTTTGCGTGCTTGCGCCGCTTGCCGCCGTGAAAACTGCGGTTCCGTACATTCCCGCTTTCAATTTGCGGTCGGATGTATTTTCGATTTGGATTTCTACCGGAAAATTCAGTGAGGCGTCTGCAATCGGAGCGATGAACGTGATTTTTCCGCCGAATTTTTGGTCGGGAAACACGTTGGATTTTACCGCGATTTCTTGTCCTAAAACCAAGTTTGCAACGTGAGATTCGTCCACCATCACGCGGAGTTTCAAAGTAGAAACGTTCACGATGTCAAACATTGACGTTCCCAAAGCGACATACGAGCCGGGTTCAATTTTGCGCTCGTTGATAACGCCGTTGATGGTCGCTCGGATTTGCGAATCGCCCAAATTGATGTGTTGCAAATCGAGTTGCGCTTTTGCATTTTTCAGTTGCAGCCGCGAATTGTCTAATTGTTGCTGCGTAACGCCGCCGGTTTTGTAAGCGTTTTCGTAGCGTTGATTATCGGCGAGTGCTTGTTGATACGCCGCTTGAGCTGTAGAAACATTGATGTTTCGTTGGTCTGCGCGCACGGTTGCCAACACTTGCCCGACCCGAACAAAACTGCCTTCATCCACGAAAACTTGGATAATTTTTCCGCTGGTTTCGCTGGTGAAATTCAACTGTTGAAGCGGCTCGAAAGTTCCGTTTGCGGTGTATTCCGTATTGATATTTTCGTATTTTGCGGATGCCACATTCACGGCGACAGCCTCATTTTCCGCTGCCACAATCGCGGTTTCGGCTTGCGATTTTTTCTTGTTGTCCGCCACTTTCCAAATTGCCAAACCAATCAGTCCGACTACTACAATTCCTGTGATTATTTTTTTGACCATGATTTTTTTTGTTATTGTATTAATGTATTGTTGTATATTGTATTTTGATTTTTCTTTTGTAAAATGTGTTTTTTTTTATAGACTTTTAAAAATTCTCTTGTTTCTATTATTTATCAAATCTATTGTATGTATTTGATATTGTTTATATTCATTAACTGTTTGAGGTAATGGTGGGCGATTAAAATTATCAAACGGTAAGGAAAATTTTATTTGTTCTTTTTCGTCTATAAAATCCTGCAACATAAAGAAATCAACATAACCTCTAAAATCAACGAACAAATCAAAAAAATCTTTGTATCTTATAAGTGTGTCATAGAGCGGACTTTCCTCTCCTTTATAAAAACGTCGAATGCTCTCCAAAGTTAAATCAAACCTGTCACAAATTGCTCTGCTTACTCCTCTGGCTTGGTTTATTGTAAAGCCATTCTTTTGGTGTGCGGGGAAAATTATATATCCTCCAATAGTACGGACTTTATATTGTAATTCCGCTCTCTCAAAATCAGATAACCATCCATTAAATTTATCATTATATTTTCCGTCAAAATGCGGACACATTCTATCACTTGACAAATTATCACATAAATTATTTTTTATAAGTAATCTGCCATATTTACCTCTTGATGTAATAATTTCCAAATCAAAAATTTTTCCGCACGGCAACATCTTATTCCATAAAACTTTATGAAGTTCATACAGTTTTAGACTATCCGAATCGGGGTCGCCACATTTGCTGTCTTGCCTAAAATCAAAATCTATATCAATTTTATTCATATTCTGTATTCTTTATCGCTCGCTCTCCGCTAATTCAAAAACACCCTTCTTTTTGTACCGCTCTACGAGCGGATTTTGGGGTTCTTATTTTTTCCACAGGCTTACGCCTGCGGTTATTCACATTCAGTCCTACGGACTTTTTGAAATTCAATGTTTAAAGTTCAATATTCAAAGTTTTCCGCATTTGACCCGCAATCCCTTTATTTTTTACCATCGCAATCCGAAGTAATTTTCGGGTTTTTGCCGATGTTGTTTTGTGTTACATAATTTTTTATTTTTTCTAAATCGTTTTCATCGCAACAAATAAATGCGAGGTTGGGGTTGTTTCTAAAATCGTGGACACCTTCATTTATTCCGTTTTTCATAAACAATGAAAAGAGTTGATTGTTACGACATTGTAAATGTGTTAAATTAATATTTTTAGAAACGTCTAATATTTTAAGTAGATTGTAACGACAAACCAAAGTCTCCAAATTAACATTATCGGAAATATTCAATGTTGTAAGTTGATTACTGTCGCACCCCAAAGTTTGCAAATTAATATTTTTAGAAATATCTAATGCTGTAAGTTGATTATTGGAACAATTGATTCTTTTTAAATTAATGTTCTTGGAAACGTCCAATTTTGTAAGTGGATTATCATTACAAACCAATATGTGTAAACTAACATTATTAGAAACATCTAATGCAGTAAGTTCATTAGTATTGCAATCTAAAATTTCTAAATTAACATTATTTGAAATATCCAATGCCGTGAGTTGGTTATGTGCACAATCTAAATCTCTTAAATTAATATGATCTGAAACATCCAAAGAACCCAATGGATTGTTATCGCACCACAATTCTGTCAATGCGGTATTTTGCGAAACATCCAAGGTTGTAAGTTGGTTAAATGAACATTCTAAAACTTCTAAATTAATGTTGTTGGAAACATCCAAGGTTGTAAGTTGATTAACAGAACACTTCAGATTCTTTAAATTAATATTCTTGGAAACGTCCAAACTTGTAAGTCGATGATTTGCAAAACAAACTAATTCCGACAAATGAGTATTTTTGGAGACATCCAATGCGGTAAGTTGGTTATTATTACATCCCAATTTCTTTAAATTGATATTTTTAGAAACATCCAAAATTGTGAGTTGATTAAAACCACAATCTAATACTTCCAAATTAACATTATTAGATACATTTAGCGTTTCAAGGAAGTTTTCATAACAATATAATTCCTTTAAATTAACATTTTTAGAAACATTTAATGCCATAAATCCGTTTCCGTTTCCGGAACAGTCTAAATATTTTAAATTAATATTTTTAGAAGCATTCAGCGTTGCAAGTATATTATCGGAACAATCTAATTTTTTTAAATTCGTAAAATATTCTATTCCCTGCAAAGAAGCAATATTTTTGTCTGCTACATCTAAAAAGTCGACCACTTCCGCCTCTTGCATCGAAATTTCATTATCCCGATTTTTATCAATACCTCCGGAAATCAGGGCTTGTTTAAAATTTTCGTCCTCAAATTTTATATTTTGGGCGTAAAAGCCCCCTGTCCCCCAAAGGGGGAAAAGATGGAAAATACTTGCGATTAAGATTATATTTTTCATTTTTTTGCTTTCTTTTTTTGTACCGCTCTACGAGCGGATTTTTTGGGGTCTTATTTTTTCCACAGGCTTGCGCCTGCGGTTATTCACATTCAGTCCTACGGACTTTTTAAAATTCAATGTTCAAAAAATTCAATGTTCAATTTTACCATTGTTCCCCCTTTGGGGGACAGGGGGCATTTCACTCTTTCAACCTCAAAAGTTCCCCTTTCGATTTAAGCAACTGAACCTCAGCGAGTTTGTATTGCAAAACCGCGTTGGAATAATTGTTTTTTGCTTGAACCAAAGCATTTTCGGCATCTAATAAATCCGTCAGATTTGATAAACCTTGCATATAATTATTTTGCGTATTGCCGACCACTTCCTGCGCCAATTCCACGTTTTTCTTCTGATAATCAATCACCGAAAGGTTGTTTTCAATTTGCGCTTTTGCATTTTGATAGTCCAATTGCAAACCGAGTTTGGAATCGTCAATATCTTGTTGCAGTTTTCGCAAACCAATGTCAGCCATTTGTACATCGGACTTTATAGCAAATCCGTTGAAAATCGGAATGTTCAAACTGAGACCAATCGTGGCGTAATCCGACCAATATGTGCCGCTGCTCAACGGAAATTTATTTCCCAAACCAACGTAGGCGTAAGTTCCCGTCAGCGCAAGTGTGGGATAAAATCGGGCTTTCACGGTTTCTTTCTGGAGTTCCAAAAGTTGATGTTGCTTTTCCAAAACTTTCATTTGGGTGAGATTTTCCACTTCCACAGAATCGTTTAACAAATATTTATTGATTTCAAAATCCTCATCGGAAAGCGTGATTTGTTGCGAAATCTGCATTCCGATATAAAATTTCAGTGCGTTTTCCTGCAGATTTACGGCATTGGCGAGTTGTTGCTGCGTAGATTGAATATTCACGAGGGAAACATTGACGCGGTCGAGGTCGATTTTTTTCGCTAAACCATTGTCGAACAGGCTTTTAATAATATTCCGCGTTTTTTCGGTGAAAACATAACTGCTGTCGATGGTGTTGAGTTGCTTTTTCGCGACAAACACGTTGTAATAAGCCGTTGCCACACGTTCAATCACTTGCTCGTCTGTGAGTTCGGAATTGAGTTGATAAAATTCGCGTGTGGTTTTTGCGGCTTTCAAACCTGTGAAAACCTGCTGATTGAAAAGGTTTTGCTGAATTTGAACGGCGGCGGCGGTGTTCCACGTTTGTCCCATCGCAATCGCACCGAAACCTTCGATGTAGGTTTGCTGCAAAATCGGGTTGTAGCCGAGTTGTCCGCTCGCATTTATCGCCGGATAAACGGCGGAACGCACTTGCGCAATTTGATATTCCGCGTTTTCAACATCCAATTTTGCCTTTTTGGAATCGGCTTTGTTTTGCAACGCAAAATCTATCGCGTCTTTCAACGTAAGCATTTGATTTTCTTGCGCTTGCAACGCTGAAACGGAGAAGGTGCAAATTGCTAAATATGTTATAAGTTTCATTTTTTTATATTAATGTATTTTATGATTTAAAGGTTTAAAGGTTTTTTGGAGTTTTAATATTATTATTTTAATCTCCAATTATCCAGAACCAATGTTATAATTACATCGTTCCATAATTCAAAGTTCATTAATTTGGGAGGAATCGGGATTATACTTGTTTTCATCCAACTACTCATTCCGACAACAAACATCATCGCATCATAATTAAGTTCTTTATCAAATGGATTGCTGACTTTTAAAATCATTCTTTCGTGGTTTCTGTCATTGGTTTCTTGATGGAATTCCAACTCGATGGTTTTTGACGGATTTAGATTTTCCTTTACAACTTTCATTGATTTTATTTCGTTTCCCACAACGTCGGCTTCAATAAATAAATGCTCTCCGGGATAAATTTGCAAAACATTATCTTTTACAAAATATTTGGAATATGAAACGTCTTGTTCATAAAATTTTAAACTATCAACGGTCAATTTTAAAGTGAAAGCCCCTCTATATTCAATGCCATTTTGTGCGAAACAAATTTTCGAGATTAAAATCGTCAAAAAGCATAGTAAGAATTTAATTTTATTCATAATTTTTTTTTGCTTTTGTTATAATTGTACCGCTCTCCGAGCGGATTTTCGTTGTTCTTATTTTTTCCACAGGCTTGCGCCTGCGGTTATTCACATTCAGTCCTACGGACTGTCGTCATTGCGGGCTTGACCCCGAAATCCCTTATTTTTCTTTCAAACTTTGACAAATCCTGAATTTAATTCAGGATCAAACTTTGTCAAAGTAGGTGTTACGGCTATTTTCCATTAATTTCCGGTTTCAAATTCAATTAAAAATGCTTTTAAAGGAGTGCCGTTTTCAGTTCTAAAATTATTTGAAATCAGTATTTGGTATTTTTTATTTGGTTCTAAATCCACAGAAATAGTCCACGATTTACGGTCTTCTGACCAAAATCTTTTCGTTACGTCATTTTTAGGAAAAGCGTCTTGTCCCAAATCTCCAAAATCCACGCCTGTACTACGTCCGTTCAAAGGTTCCGAAAATTCTACCGTTATTTCTTTTATGTTCGGACTGACATTTTTACTGTTGTTTTCAAATTGTTTTATCCCGATTACGGTTGGGCGTTTCGCCTCAAAATTTTGATACAATTCGTCGAGCGATTTCAAAAAATAATTCGATTTTTTTACGAAATCGTCAATTTCAGAATCATTGGTGTAATCCAATTCAATCATTGTTTTGATTGCCCCTTTTTTGTTTTCTGCCTGCTCATAAAAATTTTCACACATTTGATAGCCAACGTAATATCCCAAATCTCTCATTCCAAATTCATTAGAATCATTACTCCAAAGCCATTTACCGCGATTATTGATATAAAACATTTCTTCTTCAAATCTTAATTTGATTTTTTCGGCATTATTTTTTCCGAACTCAATCTGCGGATTTGGCGACGAAATTTCCAACGCTTTAACCGCAACAAATTCCGCAACGCCTTCATAAATTACATAAGAAAGCAAATTATCCACAGGCAAATTTTGTTGTGTGTGAACATATTCGTGAACATTCAAAAACACAACATCTTTGATGGGATTCGTATCAAAAAAGGTTCTCAAATAAGGATAAACGTTGTCAAATTCGCTTGTGATTACGGATTTGTTCGTTAATGCAACTTCGCTTCCGATTACAGCCATTCCGTCAATTGCAGTTCCGGGTGTTCGTAAAATGCCGATTTCAAAATAGATGTTTACGGGTTTCAAATTCGGATAAATTTCTTTTAATTTTTCTATTCCACCCACCAATTCCTTTGAAATTTCTTTTGATTTTAAAGTATTATTTCGAACCGATTGCCAAAATTTCGGATAATGATTAATGGCATAAACGTATTCTTCCGCAGAATATCTTCTCGCTCTCATAATTCCCTCCAAACCCGACGTTCCTTTGTTGATGTATAAATTTTTAATTAAATCCAATTGTTTTAATGAATCTTTTTCCAAAACGATTTTATCGTAGGCATTCCAAAAATTATTCACATCTTCGGTAAATATTTTTTGCCCGAAACTTAATAACGGGATTGCCGATAAAAGCAGAATTATTAATTTTTTCATAAGTTTTTGTTTTTTCAAACTTTGTCAAAGATTTTCAACTTTGTCAAAGTGTTAAACCTCAATAAAATCAAATCAATCATAGTTCAGACATTTGCCCCCTTTGCCTCATTCATTTCTATTGTTTTCAATGGAATCGGCGAATCTTCGATTTGGGGGATAGGGGGCTTTAAAAATCATCCCCATAATAATCTGTTTTCTTTCTTTTAATATTTTTTCGTATTCTTTGTTGTTCAGGTTTAAAATTTCTTGAAACATCGGTCTCATCATAATCGGCAGCGAAACCAGCGATGTCAGGTTCAGCAGAAATTGTATCGGTTTGATGTCGGCGATGTGTTTGTTTTGTATTTCCTGCTCGTATTGCGCGAAAAACTGCGAGAAAATTTCTTCACGTTCTTCCATATTTTTGGCATTTTTTCCGTAATGTGTGTTCAAATAGGTGTACAAATACGGATATTTCAAGGCGAGATTGATGGAATAATCAATGTATTTTTCGCATTTTTCTTTAAAAGACAAATCCGAGCAGAGAATGTCTTTCGATTTTCGGTCTTCGTTCAGCCAAATTTCCTCAAAAACAATGTTGAAAAGATTTTCCCGCGAGCGAAAATAATAATGGATTAACGTGCGGTTTATTCCCACTTCATCGGCGATTTCTTGCGTTGTCGCATTGAATTTTCCTTCGCCGAAAAACAAGCGTTTCGCCGTTGATTTTATCAAATCTTCCGTTGCTTTATCATTTTTTGTTGCTGACACGGGTGTTTAATTTTTATGTATAACAATCTTGTTTAACAAAATTGTCAAATCGGGTGCAAAGATAAAATAAAATATTTTATTTGGGCAAGTTTTTTTTAATTCAGAAATTATTACAGGTTACTGATTGTTTGCGGTTTTTCAATTTTCGTGCGGACCGAATGAATTTGAGTGAAGAGAGAAAGAAAATCATTTTCTCACGCGCTTCGGTTTTTTGGCTTCTTCGGCGGCTTTGGCATCGTTGATGGCTTTTTGAGCGCGGTTAAAAAGTGCATCGTCCGATTCGTATTTTATTTCTTCATAATTCGGCGTGTCGAGAAAAATATCCTGCCATTTCCGAATCCGGTCTTTTGTGTTCCAATTAAAATCCGTGAAAAAACGCTGTTCTTTCGAGATTTTGCTCATCGGATAAATGTCTGTATTGGAAGCAATATTGCATTCCAAAATCTGAATTTTGCGCTCTTCAAAAAGTGCTTCAATCATGCCGCAAACGGAAAGCGCAACGCCGATTCTTTCGGTTTGTTTGGTTTTTTGGTTTTGGTCGTCTGCATAGGTGATTGCCTGCGCATTTCCAATCACTTTTGCGATGTTAATTTCATTATTTTTATAATAAACCGTCATCAATCTTCCTTTCACTTGGTGAAATTCATCTTTTAAATTTAAAGAATCCGCTTTGCTGATGGCAAAAGCATTTCCGATAACTTTCAGCGAATCTATATTTTCTTTTTCGGTATTGAAATAGGCTTCGATTTTATCTCCGGTAATTTGTTTTTCGCCGCTCCACAAAATCGGATTGGTGAACAGGTGAAGGATGCCGTCGGTTTCGTCAAAACTCAAAGAATCGCCTCTCGCTTGAACGTTGGTTTTGAACATTCTGGCTTTTTTAAAGGCTCTCATGAAACTTTTTTTAATTTTAGCATCGGCAGAATCGGCTCTTTGGTAAGACAAAATTTTCTCTGCTGAAAAATAGACGGAATCTTTTTCCAAAATTTTCACGGCGAGCGGTTGGTCGGTGATTATCGCAGAATCTTTTTTTTCATAAACTTCGCCGTAGCCGCCTTTTATGAAGCGTTTTTCTTTCGGATCGCGGAGCAGAACATTTCCGGTGGCTTTTGAAAATCCGGTGATTTGGTTGGAATACATTTTATCGCCTGTCAGAATTTTTCCGTTGTAATAAATCACGGAATTTTTGTCGAGAAAAACCTCTTTTGTATTTTGATTGTATGAACCGCCTTCCGTATAAACGCTGTGTTCGGCGTTTTTTTTGCTGGTAATTGTGGTCGGTCCCGAGAAAATTGCCACGTTTGTCAACTGATTTTGAGAAATTTTTTCACCCTCCAAAATGTATTGGCTGTCGTCTATTTTCACATTTCCGGCGATGTCCACAATTTTCGAAGCGATATAGTAAGTTCCTGTTTTTGAATAAGTTACACTTTGGTCGGTATAAATCGTTCCGCCCGTATCGAAATACGCTTGGTCAGACAATCGGTCGTAGTACAGCGTTTCGGTTTTTATGGTTTGTTTCGGATCGGTGAGCGTTACATTTTTTCGGGCTACGCCGCGCTCGGAATTTCCGTCGTATTCCATTTCTTCGGAAGTGATGACGGAGCCGTCCGCATTTTCAAGTTTCACGTTTCCGTAGGCTTTCACAAAATTTTCTTCCTGATAAACCACCACTTCATCGGCGGTAATCACAGAACCTTGATGAGAAAATTTCACATTTCCCTCGAAATAGAAATTTCCGTTGTATTTTTCCGGTTTCACGCCTGCAAAATCCGAGTGAATGAGTTTTACTTTTTCGCTTTGTTGCTGCTCGTAATTCGGTGGCACTTTATCAAAATACGGATCTTTCACCAACGAATCTTTTGGTTTTATGCTGATTTGCGAAAACAAAATCCCTGTTCCGAAAATGTGGAAAATGATGATTAATATTATTTTGTATAATGTGTTCACTTTTTATTTAAAGATTTAAGCATTTAAAAATAAAATTTCTATGCTTTTTTCGTTCCGTAGAAATACAAAGAATGTGAATCAATATTGACATTGAAAGCATTTTCGATAGCTTCTTTTATGCCCTGAATTCGGGGGTCGCAAAATTCAATAATTTCTTCGATTTCTTTGTCTGATTTCTTTTTGTAAATCACCAAATGGTCGTGCTGTTTATCAAAATACGATTTTTCGTAAAAAGACGGCGATCCGGTTTTTTCTCCGAATTGATGTTTGCGAATCAAACCGGCATCCAAAAAAATATCAATCGTGTTGTAAACCGTTGCTTTGGAAACGTGATAGTTTTTTTCATTCATCAGCAAATACAGGTCTTCCACGTTGAAATGCTGATCCATATTGTAAATTTCTTCCAAAATGGTGTATCTCTCCGGTGTATTTCGGAAATTTTTATCCCGAATATATTGCTTCAGAACTTCTTTTATAACGTCGATATTTTTCTTTTTCCGTGTGATTTCCATGGTGAAAATTGTTCACAAATTTACTTTTTTTTAAGTTATAAAATTAGAAACTCATATCTCAAAATACTTTTTTAAATTTGTACAAATACTTTTTTTATGAAAAAATTCAGTTTTATTTTCGCAATTTTATTCCTACTCGTTTCCTGTAAAAAAGAGGCTGTGGACGGCACTGATGCGAAAACTTTTCAATCCAGCATCAACGATATGACGTCAAATTTGCCAACCATAAAACAAATAAAATTCAACGAAGCGCTTTACGTTTTGAAAACTTTCGGCGTCGAAGCGGAAAGCGATGCCGATAGAATGAAGGCTTTGGGAAAACTTTTGAACGGAAAAAAAGTTGATGAAATTTTTGCTTTAGCCGATGAAACCGCAAAAAAAAATGAAGTCGAATGGAGAAGTACAGATCCGCCTTCCCTCGGCGAAATGAATATTTTTGACGATGAAACCGCAAAAGAAACCGACCCGAATGATGTGAATGCAAATGCGTTGGAAATCATTGTGAAATCGGGAATTTCGGACAGTTTAATCGGTGTTAAGGAAATTCAAATCATTCCAAAATTGACGGACGATTCCGGAAATCCGATGGTGTTTAGCGGAGCCACTTTGGAAGCCGTTTTGGAAGTTTTCAGTGGCGGAGAAAAACTTTTAACCTCAAAAAACATTATGCAAGACAGCAATTTTCGAGGATTTAATTTAAAATTCGCATCGCTTCCGGCAGAAAAAATTACGGATGATAAAATTGACATTACGATTTCCGTAAAAACAACAAAGAAAAATCATAAAATGTCAAAAATCGGAATTGCCGTAAATCCGAAAGCACTTTCCGTTTCCACAGAAACCGAAAATCTTGAAAACCCTGAAAATCCGCCCACTGAAAATAATCCGAAATCTACGGTTTCAAAATTTTTAAATCATCTCAATGCTCAAAATTTAAGAGCGGCGTACAATTCATCGGCAAATCCGAGTTGGGGTTCTTACGACAATTTCGCAAATCCGACTTCGGGTTTTGGCGGCGTGAAAAATCTAAACGTAAAAAATATTTCCACGAAAAACGCTTCGGAAAATTCCGCAACGGTGGATGCCGTTTACGACGTAACCAATAAAAATGGTGAAACGGTTTCATTATCTGTAAGTTTCGGATTAAAAAACATCAACGGTGAATGGAAAATTTCGAGTTATAAAGTTAATTAGCGACCGGCTTTTTGCTTTTAATTGCGTTATAAATTACTTTTTATTACCAAATTATCTAATTATCCAACCTCATTATCAAAATTATGGCTTCACCCAAACTCATCGAAAAATTAGAAAAAACCATCCAAAGCATTCCGGATTTTCCCAAACCGGGAATCTTGTTTAAAGATATTTCGCCGATATTTTTAGATTCACAATTATATGAGGAAACTATTGCGGATTTGGCAAATTTCAGCAGAGGAAAAATAGATGCCGTTTGCGGAATCGAAAGCCGGGGATTTCTTTTCGGAATCGCAGTTGCCGTTGCTTTGGGAGTTCCTTTTATTTTGATTCGCAAAAAAGGAAAATTGCCGCCGCCGTTTATTTCACAAAAATACGATTTGGAATACGGAACTGCCGAAATTGAAATGCGTGAAAATCAACTGAAACCCGGGCAAAGAATTTTAATTCACGACGATTTGCTCGCCACCGGCGGAACTACGGAAGCCGCTGCAAAACTCGTTCAAAAACAAGGCGGAATTGTTTCACAATTCAGTTTTTTAATCGGTTTAAATTTTTTGAACGGGAAAGAAAAACTCAAACAATTCCATGCGGAAATTTACCATTTGTTGGAATATTAATTCGGAGCGAGATACGAGGTTCGGGGTTCAGGTTAGGGATTGCCAAATTCGAGATTTGGATTTTTATTTATAGCCTATAACTTATTGATTCTGTTGTTCTTCCTTTTGTTTTACCACCAATTTTTGCAAGTCTTCTTTTTCTTTTTGCAAACGTTTCATTTCATTGCGTTTCTGTTCTTCTTTCATCGCGGAACCTTTGCTGATATAGCCGACAATTCCTCCGAAAATCAGCCCCAATCCTACTCCTGCCGAAATTCCCATTAATGTGGTTGGTGCGAAAAATGTAACTTTTGAAAAATCGAGCGTGAAATAAACAATCACGGAAATTCCTAACAAAACACAACCTACGAGTATTAAACCTTTCATTTTTTTGTGAATTTAAAATTTATCAAATTTAAATAAAATTTATTGAATATCCGCTTTTGTAACAAATTTACAATTTCGACATAACTCTTTGATTTTCTATATTTTGTTCTTTTGTCTTGAAACAAAAGAACCAAAAATTCAAGGCTTGGAAACTCGGCTAAAAATTAATCCTGAATTTAATTCAGGATTATCCTAAAATTTTCATAACTCGGGCGGAAAGACAAATTTGAACAAATAAGTTAAAGTTTTGCCGCCCTCAAACAGTGAAAATTTTTTAACGGATTAATTTTTAATTTTTTTTACGCCTCCGTTTCCGAAGCCGTTTCCAAAGATACAAAATATCGGATTTTCACTTATTATTGATGATTACTGATTATTCAGTTTAAATTCTACAATTTTCCGCCGGCAAGTTTATAATATTCCAAAGCCTTAGGAAGATGTTTTTCTATGTCTGCACGCCGGTTTTCCGGACTTGGATGCGTGGACAAAAATTCCGGAGTTCCGCTGCTTCCCATCGCTTCCATTCTTTGCCAAAACGGTTGCACCTGTCTCGGGTCGTAGCCTGCCATCGCCATCAAATAAAGTCCCATTTCATCGGCTTCCAACTCTTGATTTCTGCCGTATTTTAATAATGCCACTTGTGCGCCGACGGGATAAACTTGCTGAAAAACCGAAGCCCATTTATCGCTGGAAATCGTGCCGCCCAAAATTGCGCCGCCGTATTGAGCCATCATTCCTTGGGAAATTCTTTCGTTTCCGTGTCCTGCAATAGCGTGAGAAATTTCGTGCCCCAGAACCACCGCCAAACCTACATCGTCTTTGGTTACCGGCAAAATTCCCGTATAAACTGCCACTTTTCCGCCGGGCATACACCAAGCGTTCAGTTGGTCGCTTTCGATGAGATTAAATTCCCATTGATAATTTGCCAGATCTGCACTTCTGCCGATTTTAGCATAATAATTTTCTGCGGCTTGTTTTATTCTCAAACCTACATTTTGAATGCTTTTCGCTTGCGGAGTTCCGGTAATCACTTTGGATTCTTTCAGCGTTTGCTGGTATTGTTGCAACGCCATTGATGTCAATTCCTGATTGTTGGCGATTTGCAAAGATTTTCTTCCGGTAATCGGATTTGTGGTGCAAGTCCATAATAAAACGGCGAGAGTTCCTACACCAAAAATTTTATACACTTTCATCTGTTTGAAATTTTTATCGAAGTTAAAAAAAAAATCGGATACAATCAATCTGATTTTTTTTATTGAACATCAATCATCAAAAAATCAACTGCCAAATCATTTTTTTCTTCTCAAATCTTGTTGATTGATAAGCGTAATTTTGGGAATTTTATATTCTATCATTGTGGTCATCAGTTGATCTCTTTGTTTGGAAATCGTTTTGTAAGCGGCTTTGAAATCGCCATAAATTCTTTTGGAATAAGATAAAATCAGAAATGATTTTTCATATTTTTTGAAACGTTCCAATGTATATTCCACGAAAGGTAAATTTTCATCACGGTCATCCGAAAAAGTATAATCTATGATAAACTCTGTTCCATCGGGATTTTCCGTGAGATTCACTTTTCCGAATTTATCTTTGTCAATTTTCTTTTGAACCTGATCCATTTTATCTCTCACGGCATATTCAATGTCTATCTCTTTATTAAAAAAAGAAAAAGTAAGAAGCTGATTAAAGTCTTCAATTCTTTCATCTCTCGGCAAATATTGTTGCGTAGAAAATGTGTTGGACTGCTGTTTGCTCCAAGTCAAAAACAGTTCATTTCCCGCGCCGAACTCCACAGGACCGGGAACCGAAAGCAAATCTACCACATCATTGATTTCAATTTCCTGCTCAATTTCCGTAGTGTCGATTTCGGTTTGTGCGTTTGCAAAAATTGTGAAAAATGCAAATGTTAAAATTAAAAAGTGTTTCATTTTTTTTATTGTATTTAAAATGTAATTTATCTAAATTTTATTTTTTATCAAACTTTCTATCAATTTATTTTACATGGTAGTTTCAGCTACTGAATGCAACTTTTTTATTTTCTAAATTTAGGAAGAAAATTTCTTTTGGAGTGTAAAAATTTAATTTAGCTCTTGGGCTATATTTATTTTGTATTGTATCTATTTGATTTTATGATTGTTAATACTGTTAAATTTTGATTTTTTGAAAATGTATGGTCTGATGGGTTTATTCGTATTTTCGTTAATCTTCTTTGCCGGAGAGAAAGAGGGACTTCAAATCAAGATATGAGTTCTAAAATTTCGAGTTCTCGATGTATCGCTTAATTCCTAAAATCCCGCAAATCCAATTTCAAGGAAAAGAAATTGGAATAGAAATTGGAACCGCCGACTCCGGTGTTCGTGATGGCGTAATCCAACGTCAAACCGCGATATTTTATGCCGATTCCGGCACTCGGCTGAATGGAAAGTTTCCTTTTTAAATCCTCGATATCGGTAATGTTTTGAAATTTATTGAAACCCACGCGCACGAAAACCGTATTTTGATAATTCAATTCTGCGCCGGCGTACGGCGAAATGCTCGCAAAATCGGTGGAAATTAAGGAAGCGGTTTTGGCAAAATCTACGTTCAATCCGGCTTCGGGAAGGAGTTCCAAATCTCTGTTCAGTTCAAAAGTTCGGCTCATCCCGACGTTCAGTTTTGGCATCGTCAGTTCCATTTTATCCGCCGGAGCGGGATTAAATTCCTCGCCGTTCACCACTACCGAAAGTGCTTTTTGATCAATGTTCCAGAAATTTACGGTGGTAGTGGCATCTCGCAAAATAGCACCGAAATTCCAGCCGATATCCGAATGATAAATCGCACCGATATCAAAACCAAAACCAAAACCGGAAGCGAATTTCCCGACATTTCGATAAACGATTTTCGCATTGATGCCGACATCCAATTTTTGATTCGGACGAAAAGCGTAGGAAATCAGTCCCGCATAATCTGCTTGCGAAAATTTCGTGATTTTATCGTAGTCTATATTTCCCTCGGAATCAATCATTTGCGTGGTATTCAAAATATTATCAATTCCCAAACGCACGATGGAAACTCCGAAAACGCCGCCGTTTCTGTCGATAGGTTTTGCAAAAGCGATATAATCGTATTTCGCGATGGATTCAAAATATTCCGCGTGCATTCCTGCCGCTTGCCAATCGTTTTCCACGCCCATCAAACCTGCAGGATTCCACATTGGCGCATAAACATCGTTTTGATTGGAAATCACGGCTCCACCCATTGCCAAACCTCTTGCTCCGGCTCCGATGTTCAAAAATTCGTTGGAATATTTTCTCACGATTTGAGACGGAAAGCAAGTGAAAATAAAGGTAAATATGAGGAAACCGATTTTTTTCATTGTAAGTTTTAAGCCTCCTGTCCCCCGAAGGGGGAAAGCCCTAATAATTTATTCTTTTTAATCTTTAAATTTTAATTTCTAAATTTATTTTTTTACGTTTTGTTCGCATACCTACGGCATGCGTTTGATTGGTCGTTCTGTGATTTCTACCAAGATATAATTCCTAACGGAATTTTTTCAAGGAAAAATATTTGTGAAAATTTCACTGAGTTGTAATTCCCGATAGAATTTTCCCGTAGGGAAAAAATCTTGGTAAAAAACGTTCCCCCAAACAACGGCATTGCCTCATCCATTTTTCTGTTTTCAAAGGAATCAGCGAATCTCCGATTTCCGTAGGAATGCAATCTTTTTTAATCGCCCAATCTCAAATTAAACGCTCCTAATTCAATGTGAATCAATTAATTAAAAAAGTTCAAAGTTAATTTTCATTCTAAATTTTTGTTCAATTTTTGTTGTTTTTTTGATTTAATGATGCCGTTTACGACGATGGACAAAATCATAACCAATGCCGCAAAATAAAAAACAAGGCTCATTTTTTCCGATTCTCCGAAGATAAAAAATGCAAGTATAATCCCGTAAACCGGCTCCAAATTCACCGTTAAAATCACTGTGAACGGAGAAAAATATTTCATCAAACTTACAGATTCCAACATCGGATAAGCCGTAAAAACAGCCGCCAGCAAAAATATTAACGCTAAATCTCTGTAACTTATTTCGTTGAGGCTGAAAATTTGTCCCGAAAAGGTGTAAAAAACCAATAAAACCAACCAGCCGCAAAATATTTCGTAGAAAATAATGGTTTCGGCACTTGTTTTTCTGAACATTTTTCCGTTAAAAACCGAAAAAAGCGTTGCAAAAAGCGAACACAAAATGCCGTAGAAAATACCTTCTCTGTATTGAAATTCCATTTTGAAAATCGTGGAAATGCAGGCTACCATCACGATTCCCATCACGATTTCCGAAACGTCAATTTTTCGTTTGAAAATAATGGGTTCCAAAATCGCCGCAAAAAGCGTGGACAGCGAAAGACAACTGAGCGCAACGGAAACGTTTGAAATCTTGATGGCATGAAAAAAACAAAACCAATGCAACGCCATAAATGTTCCCAAAACAGCGAGTTCCACAAAAATTTTCTTGGAAATTTTCAGGCTTTTTCTTTTCACAAATCGGATGAAAATATAGAGAAACACCGCCGCGAAAAACATTCTGTAAAACACGAGAATTGGTGCGCCGGAGTGTATCAATTTACCCAAAATTGCCGTAAATCCCCAAAGAAAAACGATGAAATGCAACCTGAAAACTGCGGATTTTTGCATGCTTTTTTCAAAGCGTAAAAGTAGTGAATAATTGGCTGTTGGCAAATGGCGATTGGCTTTTGGTTATATGCTGTTGGACTAAACACAGGCAAAAAGTCTGCAACAAAAAATCACTTGAATCCTGTAAATTTTCGGTAACGTGATGATTATCATTTATAAATAAATCTTAAAAACAACTATCTATGTTAAAAAATTCTTAAATTTGCAATTTGAAAAGAAACTGATTTTCAATTTATTTAATTTTTATTGAAATCGGAGGAGCAAAACTTATATAGAAGTGCAACCCTAAATATTTTATAAAGATGAAACACAACTTCCTGCTGTTCCTACTCGTCATAAGCATCCCAGTGTATGCACAAGTAACGCCTTCGGGTGTCGGCATCAATACCACAACTCCCAATGCAACATTAGACGTGAGGGCTAAAGCACCCGCAACTACAATTACAAAACCCGAAGGCATCATCGCGCCGAAACTTTCGCTTAAAGATTTGGACGACGCCGCAGTTTTCTTTCCGGGACCTCCGGCAACCAGCCTCTACACCATTGCCCAAAATGGAACAATCGTTTATGTAGATAATGTTGACGTACGAACAGATCCGCTATACGAACCGACCGACCAAACCGTAAACATCACTTCCATCGGATATTATTTTTTCCAATGGACGGGCGATGCCATTATCGGAAGCGGAAAATGGCAGTCTTTCGGGACGGCAGAATGGATATATATGCCGCCGTTTGACCTCGAATGGATTGAGGAAGAAGAAGGTATAGAGGTTGATTTATATGAAAAATACACGGAAAATTTTGAGGACTTTGTGACAACATCTGTTGCAAGCCCCGGAGCACCTGCGATCTTACCCGGATTTCGAGCCGCTACGGATTTTTACTATGTGATAACTCATTATCCTACGGACAGTATTAAGAATATTGTCATAGATCCGGACGGAAAAATGACCTACGATTGCACTGATATAGCACCTCCTGTCGGTGAGTTTGCAACCATCATCTTGATTAAAAAATAAGAGCGATGAAAAAGTTTCTGATTATTCCGGCGATACTCTTCGCTTTTACTTCATTAATCTTTGCGCAGGCTCCCAATATTGCGTGGCATCATGCATTTGGCGGCAGCAATACAGAAAATTGTTTTGATATCAAGCAAACATCAGACGGGGGTTATATTGCGGTAGGATTGGTATTATCAGCATCTATTGGTACCGGAACGCTCACGGGTCTCACGGGTTATGGCGGCAATGGTGATTTGTATATCATAAAATTAAAGGAAGACGGAACTATGGATTGGCAAAAGGTGTATGGCTGCTCAGGTAATGATCAAGCAAATTCCGTTCAGCAAACATCAGACGGCGGATATATTGTAGTAGGAGAGACAGGCGGCGGTATACCGTCATTTGGCAATCAACCTCCAATAGGCGGCAGTTATGGTCCTATGGATTGGTGGATATTAAAATTAGACGCGTCAGGCGAGGTCGAATGGCATCGTATGGTGGGAACAAGTCCCGGAAGTACTCCGCCTCCTCAAGAGTGTAGTGCGGGTGGTGATGAACAAGCAAATTCCGTTAAGCAAACTCCGGACGGCGGATACATCATCGCCGGAATTACAAGCGGTGTTCAAGGACATTTTGTCTCCGCCGATGATAACGACTCGAATAATACCATCACTGATTTTAATGTAGATTTTCATGATGGCGGCAGAGATTTTTGGGTGGTAAAAATAGATGCAGACGGAAATTTCGAATGGCAAAATGCACTGGGTGGAGGTGCTACCCCGGGTAGTCAGATTAATACTTGTTCGGGAGAAGATTCAGCCTATGCGATTGATTTAACTTCAGACGGAAATTATATTGTGGCAGGCGAGACCAGTACCATCAATAACGGTGATGTTTCGGGCGTTCAGTTTACCGGCGGGACGGATATGTGGATTGCAAAAATAAGAAGCACAGACGATCCCAACCTCGGCGGTGACCAAAGAGGAGACGTGATATGGCAAAAGGTCATCGGCAGCAATGGCGATGAGGCTGCCTACGATATTAAAGCCATTCCGCTTCCGAGCGGGGAAGAATATATAGTAGCAGGATACACAATGCCACCCGAATTTCCGGAAGTTCTTAATCTTGGTAACGTGATAGCGCCTGGTACCGGTCATTTTGAGGAGGATTTTTTAATCGTAAAATTAGACAGCAAAGGCAAAATCATCAAGCAGATCAGATTGGGCGGAATCAATCAAGATATAGCCCGTTCGGTTGGGCTTACCGGAGACGGCGGCTATATTGTGGCAGGGAGATCGAATTCTTCTAACAGCGGTGAAGTTAATGACCATCACGGCACTTTCGGTGAATGGGATTTTTGGTTGGCGAAATTAAGTTATGGACTTGAACTTCAGTGGACAAAAAGTTTGGGCGGAACAGGTAATTTTGATCAGGGCTTTGCTGTTCAGGAAACCGAAGACGGCGGCTATATCGTAGCTGGAGAAACCAATTCAATTATTGCTAACCCCGAAGATCCGGGTGGAGGCAGTACAGGTTATAATAATACTCGTGGTTTTATTGATTGGTGGATTGTAAAACTCTTGCACGACCCCGAAGATAATGTTCTTTGCAACATCTTTCTTGCCGGAGGTAAACACACCGGCGTTTTACAGCCTTCCAACAATTCGTTGTGGCTTTGGGGAGACAATACCTACGGGCAACTGGGAGACGGAACCACCATCGCGCAAAACCGCCCCAGACCTCTGCTTACATTGGATTGGGCAGCCTTTACCATGGGAAAAGATTTTACCATCGCCGTAAAAACAGACGGCACGCTGTGGGCTTGGGGAAGCAATGATTTTGACGGAGACAGCAGCAACAATGATGAAAACACCGTGTACGGCAAACTTGGGTTGGGTGATGCTTACAACAATGTTCCTTTCGTGAGTGTGCCTACGCAGATAGGAATCGAAGACGATTGGGCGGACATTGTGTCCGGTTCCGGATCAAACCATGCCTTTGCTTTGAAGAATAACAGAAAACTCTACGGTTGGGGGCTGAACACCAGCGGTCAAGTAGGAGACGGAACCACGGATAACAAAAACGCACCGACGCCAATACCGGATCCCGACTTACTTGCAACCGAATGGGGAATGGACTACCCAGGCGGTGCGACTGGTATCTCGCTGAATACTATCAAATCCACCGGAGCCAACCATACCCTAATGCTTGACTTGGCTTCAGGACTTTGGGCTTGGGGAGGCAACGAACATGGACAGCTCGGTTTGGGAAGTTCTGCCCCTGCCATCGTAACTGTGCCAACACCTGTAATGGATCTCACTCCTTTCGGAGATATCAGTTTTGGTGAACAAATCACCTGTATCTCTGTTTCAGCCGGAGACGGTACATCTCTTGCCAACTATAATCCTCAGAGTCCCATTGGCGGCGCCTATATTGATGAGATTATCTTGGGATGGGGAGACGGCAGCGGCGGGCAGTTGGGAGACGGGCTGAACCAGAGTTATGATATAGTTACAATCATTGACGATAGAGGTTGGTGGGATAGTGCCCAAACACAAAACGGATTTTCCACAGCAGTTCCAAGTATACTGCAACCGGGTATTGAGGAGGGGCTTTATATGTGGGGCTTAAACGATGAGGGACAGTTGGGAACCGGAGATGACATTAATTTAGACGTTATTACCCGAGTAGATACTGATCCTTGGGGGGTATATGATCAGTTTTATGGTATTAGTTACGGAGTTGTAAGAGGTCCCTCATTAGGTGGCAAACACGCGATAGGGCAAAAAGCAGGTATTTTTGATATACTGTATGTATGGGGAGACAACAGTTCCGGACAACTTGGCTTGGGAGACAATGTTTCCAGACTTACGCCAGCACCGTTAGTGTTTCCCAAAGGTTTTATTGACGGACCGAACACTACGGTAGCCGTAGGAGGCACCATCATGATAACCACCGTCTTCGGTGTAGATGCGGTAGTTGGCGGATACTACAGTTCAGACCCGAACATCGCAACCGTAAATCCCACTACAGGCGTAGTAACCGGCGTTGCTCCGGGTAAGGTAACCATCTCCCGCCTGTTTGATCGCTTTTGCGGCGACGAAACCTCGCCAAGCAGCATTGCGATAGAGGTTATACCTTCCGGCATTCCGGTAAACCCGCATTTGAGGATTAGGATAAAGCAGTAGGGGGAACAGTGTTCCTATTTCAAAGGGTTTGTGTTGAAAAATGTCTTTATCCCACAGCAATATATTGTTTTCTATATAATCGGCAATACGATTCATTGAATTTTGATTGCGAAAATATAGTCATCGAAACGGATTTGCCACGAAAAGTGGACTTTATTTCTCCGTTGTTGTTTCGTCATGTCTTTCGTTCAAAATCCGTTTTGGAATTTTATAGTGTTTGTGTGTTTTCTGACATATTGGCAGACAGAAAATGTTTTTGAATGAGTAAGTTTTTTTAAATATTAATCTGGATTTCTAAACTATAGGTGGTTTTATGAATGTAAATTATTGAAAAAACAACACTAAAATTGTTAAAAAACGATACATAATTTAGCAATCCCAAATCTTTTGTCCTGCCTCATCTCCCAGCCCCTCAAAAGAGGGGAAAAAGTGCGGATTTGGAAGTTTTTACTTTTTTCCATAGACTTTTACCTACGGACTTTTCAAAGTTCAACACTTCGTTCAAAGTTCAAAGTGATAAAGTTCAACACTTCGACTTCGCTCAGTGTGACAAGTGACAAGCAAAAAGCCAATCGCTTACTTATAACTCCTCGTTTTCACTTCGATATTTTCGTAGATTAGGTCTTCTTTGTGCATTTCTTCTTTGTTGATGTCTTCGCCGCGATATTCCCAAGCGGCTACAAATTTATAATTTTCGTCGTCCCGTTTTGCTTCGCCGTCTTGCGTGGAGTGATCTTCCCGAAAATGTCCGCCGCAAGATTCGTTTCTTTGCAAGGCATCTATAGCCATCAGTTGTCCCAATTCCAGAAAATCGGCTACGCGAAATGCTTTTTCCAATTCGGGATTCATATTGTTTGCATCGCCGGTTACTTTCACGTTTTTCCAAAAATCTGCGCGCACTTCTTCGATTTCCTTGATGGCTTCCCGCAAACCTTCCGGCGTGCGCCCCATTCCTACTTTGTTCCACATAATGTGTCCAAGTTTTTTATGAAAATGATCTACGGAATGAGTTCCTTTATTGTTGAGGAAAAAATCAATTTTATCTTGAATGGATTTTTCGGCATCGGCAAATTCGGCGGTATTTTCGGAGATTTTTCCGGTTCGGATGTCTTCGGAAAGATAATTGGCAATGGTATATGGCAAAACGAAATATCCGTCTGCCAAACCTTGCATCAATGCGGAAGCACCCAATCGGTTTGCGCCGTGATCGGAAAAATTGGCTTCACCGATCACGAAACATCCCGGAATTGTGGACATCAAATTGTAATCCACCCAAACGCCGCCCATCGTGTAATGCACGGCAGGATAAATTTTCATCGGCGTTTCGTAGGGATTGTCGGCGGTAATTTTTTCATACATTACAAAAAGATTTCCGTATTTTTCTTCAATCCATTCTTTACCCAAATCATAAATTTGCTGTTCCGTAGGGTTGTGAATGTTCTGTTCCAAAGCCGCTTCTTTTCCTTTTTTAATGATTTCGGTAGAAAAATCGAGGAAAACGCCTTCTTTCGTATCGTTGTTTTCGATTCCAAATCCGGCATCGCATCTTTCTTTCGCCGCTCTGGAAGCCACATCTCTGGGAACTAAATTTCCAAAAGCGGGATATCTTCGTTCCAAATAATAATCCCTGTCTTCTTCCGGAATATCTTTGGCTTTTATTTTTCCTTCGCGAATGGCTGTGGCATCTTCGATTTTTTTCGGCACCCAAATTCTTCCGGAATTTCTTAAAGATTCGGACATCAACGTCAGTTTGGATTGTTGAGTTCCGTGAACCGGAATGCAAGTCGGGTGAATTTGCACAAAACACGGATTCGCAAAATACGCCCCTTTTTTATGAATTTTCCACGATGCGGAAACGTTTGAACCCATCGCATTTGTGGATAAAAAATACACATTTCCGTAGCCTCCGGAAGCGATGACAACGGCGTGTGCGGAATGTTTTTCCAATTTTCCCGTTACCAAATTTCTGGCGATGATTCCGCGTGCTTTTCCGTCCACGATTACCAAATCCATCATTTCGTGGCGATTGTACATTTTTATTCTGCCTTTCCCGATTTGTCGGCTCATTGCGGAATAGGCTCCCAGAAGCAGTTGCTGTCCGGTTTGTCCTTTGGCGTAAAATGTTCTTTTCACTTGCACGCCGCCGAAAGAGCGATTGTCCAACTGTCCGCCGTAATCTCTTCCGAAAGGAACGCCCTGCGAAACGCACTGATCGATGATGTTTGCGGAAACTTCGGCGAGGCGATAAACATTGGCTTCTCTTGCTCTGTAGTCGCCGCCTTTTATCGTGTCGTAGAACAATCTGTAAATAGAATCTCCGTCTCCCTGATAGTTTTTAGCGGCATTTATTCCGCCTTGCGCGGCGATGGAATGTGCGCGTCTCGGGGAATCTTGATAGCAAAATGCTTTCACGTTGTAGCCTTGTTCCGCCAAAGTAGCGGCAGCAGAACCGCCTGCCAAACCTGTTCCGACAACGATAATGTCGATTTTATCCCGATTATTCGGGGCGACCAAATTCATGTGGTCTTTATGATTTTTCCATTTGTCCTGCAACAGACCTGCCGGAATTTTTGAATCTAATGTGCTCATATTTTTGTTTATTTTTATTTAATGGTATTCGCGAATCTCGTTCCTCGATTTGCTCATATTTTGGAATTTTGGATTATAGATTTTGATATTTACTAATTTAATACTTTTTTTTAATTTGCTAACATATTATTCGTCGGATTGGTCAATCTTATCCATATTTTCTTTTACTAATTGTTCCAATTCATAAGAAGCCACTCCCAAGGGTTTCGTCAGACCACGCATTGCATATTCTACTTTCACATTATTTTTTGAAGCACATAATAAAAGTCCGATTGTTGGCTCGTCTATAGGTGTTTTCAGTTTATCGTCAATAGCACTGATGTAAAAATTGAGTTTTGAGATGTATTCGGGTAAAAATTCGCCTGTTTTCAACTCAATTACAACGTAAGCATGCAAAACAGTGTGATAGAAAAGCAAGTCAATTTTATAGTCTGAGTCGTCCACTTCAACTTTGTATTGTTTGCCTACGAAAGCAAAACCTTTCCCTAATTCCAAAAGAAAATCAGTGATTTTTTGTGTCAATAGATTTTCAATTTCTATCTCTTTTGCTTTGCGTGAAAGCATTAAAAAATCAAAATTGTATGGGTCTTTGAAAATGCCTTTTGCCAAATCGCTTTGATAATCGGGTAAAGTGAGTTCAAAATTGTTTAATGCTTTTCCGTCTCGTTCGTAAAGTTTGCTTTGAATGTGCAAAAGCATTACATCTCTGCTCCATTCGTTTTTGGCGGTTTCGGCGATGTAAAACGCCCTTTCGGTCGTCTCTTTTACTTTGGTTAATAAACTGATGTGATGATACCAAGTGATTTGTGCAAGCGGAACTTGCACAAATTCATTTTGCGACTGTGCAAGCGGAACTTGCACAATTGGAAACTGTGGATAGGCTTCGGCAAATGACCGCATATATTTGAGGTTTCGCACCGAAAACCCCGAATTATTGGGAAAACTTTTAGCCAAATCGTTTGCCAAAAGGTCAATTATTTTACTTCCCCAACCATTTTGATTTTGTTTTTCAAGAATGGAATTTCCGATTTCCCAATAAAGCGTAAGCATTCCTGCATTGACTTTAAATGCTGTTTGAGTATGAGCAAGTTTGATTTTGGCAGTAATAAATTCTGCCCAATTCTTGTATTCGCGATGTTGCGTAATTTCATTGCTCATTGTTTGGAATTTTGGATTTTGAGAGTTTAGATTTTGGATTTTTTCTTTTATTAATGATTTAATTTATTAAAATTTTCCGGTTATTAGTGTCTTTTCAGTATAAACTTTCCAATTCCTCTATGGTTACAAATCTTCCTTTTCCTGCTTTTTTATCAGCCATACCTTGCTTAATTTTCTCTACAAATTCCGGATTATAATGTTTTCTTAATCGGAATTTTTAAAACACCCGCAATTCCCTTGATGATTTCATATTCTTTTTTTGTTTTAGGCTCTAATGTTATGGTTTCCATTTTTTTACTTTTTTATAAATTAAGATGCTTTTCTATATTTTCTTTAATCCTTTAATTGCCTGCATTTTTTAGTGCCATTAAATAAATTTGTTTCACATTTTCGGGAATTTCTCTCGAAATCGAAATGGTGTTTTTTATGGTTCCTTTATCAAAATTTTCAAACATCCAAATTCTTTCTTCTTTTCCGCCTTTCAAAATAATTCTTTTAATGATGGCAAAAGCATCTTTTTTGAGATTAAGATTCTTAACATCCATATCCCAAAAAATTTTAAAATCATTTATTTCACAGGTTTTCATTACCTTACTTTTTTTGCTTAATTAAACCTCGAATCTCGTAACTCGTAACTCATCTCATTGCGTCAAAAAATGATAAACCGCAATAAAAATAAAACCTGCGGGAATCAAAACGGAATACCAATTTCCGAGTGCTTTGATAAACGGCGTATATTTCGGATGCCTCATTCCGAGCGACACAAACGAGGATTGAAATCCGTGCGCCAAATGCAAACCCAACAAAATAAAGGCAACCACATATAAAATCATTCGCCACAAATCTGCAAATTTCAAGTGCAATTCTTCCCAAAATCTCGTGGTATTTTCGGCATCGCCGGTTCCGGGAATGTATTTGTATTGCATTTCGTGGAGCCAGAAATCGTAGAAATGAACCGCCAGAAATATTAAAATGACCAATCCCGAATAAATCATATTTCGAGACATCCACGAGGAATTGCTCGGCGAACCGTTCACAGCGTATTTCACAGGTCTTGCCTTATTGTTTTTGAGTTCCAAAACAAATCCCATAATAAAATGGAAACAGACGGCAAACATCAAAATCGGCTGCATAATATATTGCACCGCCCAATTGTAGCCCATAAAATAAGACGCTCCGTTGAACGCCGATTCACTGAAAACCGAAAGCGTGTTTACGGCAAGATGAATCATCAAAAAAATCAACAAAAACATTGCAGACGCAGCCATTGCGTATTTCCTTCCGATGGTAGAATTTAAAAATCGCGACATAATTTTTTCTTTAAATAAATTGAAGTTCCACAAATTTAAGAAAATATTAAGAAATCGGGAGGTGAGAAATATCAGAATCCGATTAAATTGATTATTAGCAGTCGGTTTGTTTGATTTCCAAAATTTTTAAATTCTACCATCGAAAGGAAATTCCTTTCCTTGTAGGCGATAGTTTTAGCATAGCATCAATAGGGTTTTCGATTTCGCTCAGCGCAACAACTTGAGCCTCAAATCTCGAATTTCAAGCCTCAGAACTCATATTTTATGTCTTTTTAACCCAATTTTAACAATTTTTGTAAGTGATTTTAACATAATAAGGAATAATTTTGCAAAATAATGGTGAACAAAAAAATTCTTTTTTTGATGTTTTCGGCATTTCTTTGTTTTGTTGAAAGTAATGCACAGGAAAGTTATAACCGTTTGCTCTTTGAAGGAAACCGAAATTTCAAGAATAAAGACTACGAAAAATCTTCCGGAAAATTTTCCAAAGCCGAAAAAATTAATACCAAAGATTTCGCGGCGCACTACAATTTGGCAAATTCTTACTACAAAAGAAAAATGTACGAAGAAGCAAAATCCGAATATCAAAAAGCCAATCAATTAGCCCAAAATTCTGCAGACAAAGCCGCCGCACTTCACAATCTCGGAAATTCTTATATGCAAACCAATGATTCTCAACAGGCTGCGGAAATTTATAAACAAGCGTTGAAACAAAATCCCAAAAGCGAAGATACGCGCAGAAATTATGAAATCGCTAAATTAAAGATGCAAGACGAAAGACAAAAGACACAAGACAAAAATCGGGATTCGAAAAGCAAGAACCAAGAGCAAGACGGCAAAAATCAAGATAAAAACTCCAAAAAAGACGGTGGAAACCAACAAAATCAAACTCCGAAAAACGGCGAAAATAAGAATCAAGAACCAAGAGCCAAGAGCCAAGAACCGACAACTGACAACCGACAACCAACAATCAACAACAGCCAACAGCAAAAAATTTTAGACAAAATTTCGGAGAAAGAAAAAGAAACAGCAAGAAAAATTATGAACAAAAGTTCGTATTCTTTTCCCGAAAGCAGGGAAAAAGATTGGTGATGAAAAAACATAAATTCCTGAACATATTATTCGTTTTATCGGCGGTATTTTCGTACAGCCAAGTTACTTTGTTGGCGATAAATGAAGATAAAGACCTGAAAATCAACGAGAAATTTACCGTAACTTTCGTGTTGGAAATTTCCGGAAACGAATACATTCAGGAAACGCCGCTTCGCTTGCCCGATTTTTCAAAATTCAATACGATTGGTTCCGGCTCGGATAGAAACACGATTGTGGATCCGGAAAAAAATATCGTCATCAACCAAATTGTTTATCAAATGGTGCTTCAGCCGAAACAAACCGGAAAATTGAAAATCGGTTCGGCATTGGTGCAAGTGAACGGAAAGATGTATAAAACCGAGCCTTTCGATATTTTTGTGAGCGATTCCGATAAAAAATCTCCCGAAGATTTGGCTGTAAACGATGTTTATCTGAATATGGAAATCAAAGAAAAGGAAGTTTATGCCAATCAACCTACAATCGCGGTTTTGCGGGCGTATTCCAGAAATTACAGCAATTTCAGAAAGTTGGAAAACATTGTTTTGCCGAAACAAAACGAGGTGAGTTTTCAAACCGTAAGTTACAGAAAATCAGATATTGAACCGTTTTACAGAGGCAGCGATTTGGCTTCACAAATCATCGCCGTTTATATGATTTTTCCAAACCAACCCGGAAACGTGGAAGTGGAACCGATTACGGCTTTCGGACGAGATGAAAACGTGAAAATTCTTTCCAACAAAGTGAATTTGAATGTTCGGAAACTTCCGGACGGATCGCCGAAAAATTTTAAAAATGCTGTCGGAAAATATGAATTGAGCATCGAAAAAATTCTGAGCGACGAGCCCGAGAAAATTGAAAAACCCATCAGCGTGGTCGTGAAAATTTCCGGCGAAGGAAACCTTTCAAATCTCGCGCTTCCGAAACTTTTGCAAAGCGAAAACTATCGTCTTTATCCGCCGAAAATCACCAATAAAATTGAGCCCGGAGAAAACGGAATGAAAGGCGAAATTTCCGAAGAATATGTGGTGGTTCCCGTGAAATCGGGAGAGATTTCTATTTCTACGGAAAATTTTTCTTATTTCAATCCGGCAGATGAAGAATATGTGAATATCGGCAGAAAGTCTTTGAAAATCAATGTTTTAAATGAAGAATTAATCGGTTCGAAATCCACGCTCGAAAAGGTGAACGAATACACAAAAAATGTTTTGGAAAAAGTGAATGTTCCTCTGAAAACCCAAGATTTTAAAGTGGTTACCAAAAAAGGCTTGAATTGGAATTTGATTTTTTCGGGAATCGTTGCTGTTATCATCATTTTAGTTATCATCATTTTGGTTAAAAAAAGACAAAAGACAAAAGAAACAAGACAAAAGACATTTGCCAATCTCGAAAAACCGATAGAAAACATTTCCGAAACCGAGAAAAAACTTCGTGCAAAAAATCAAACTTCTTTAAAAGACGATTTGCATTATTTAAAATATTTAGCCGGAGAAAACAACCGAGAGAAATTTTTTGAAGTTTATGACGAACTGATTAAACAAATTGAAAATCAACTTGTTAAAAATAATTATTCCGATATTAAAACCTATCTCGAACAAAATTTCGGCAGCGAAAAATCCGAAGCATACACCCGAATTTCAGAAAAAATAACCGCCGAAAAATACGCTCCGCTTTCCGATTCCGGAAGTTTACGGGAATTGTACGGCGAAATAGAAAAAGGTTTTGATGAAGTATCAATTTAATAATGTGATGAGATAAAAAAATACGATAGATTTTTGCGAGAATCCTTAATTATGAAAACCTCAAATTACCCGACATAAATTCAGGCTAAACGCATTAAAAATATTAATCAGTCGTCTTTTTTAACGCAAAGATTTCTATGTTTTTATCCAAATTTTTCGAAAATGCAAAGGCATTTTATTTAGCAAAGGCTCATGTTCTCCTAATACGTTTTCCCATTTGCTGAGTGAAGCGACATTGCGTTTAAAATATTTTTCAAACCTTTTTCAAAATCTTTTGTATTAAAATTACACTGAAATATTGAACAATTATTGAACATATTTAATTTATTCATTATAAAAATTGAAAATTTTAATGCGTTTAACCTGACATAAATTTGACCTGCGGAAAATATAAATTGTATAATTTTGTCTTCTCGATAAGTCGGGACAAGTTTTTTTACTTTGATAAATCATGAATTTCCATAAGATTTTTTTTCTTTTAATTTTTTCTTTCTCCATAGTTTCTTGCGGAAGCGATGACGATATTTGCACAAGCGGAGAAGGAACGCCAAGAATGAAAGTGAAATTCAAAGCGACGGACGGAAAAATAAAAACGCTGGATTCGCTTTTTGTGAGCGTGGAATACAAAGACGGCGAAATCACGCATTTGCAACCGAATAATTCGAGTTCCGTATTTCTGAACGTAGATTCCGTATTCGTGCCGTTACGCGTGGACGAGAACGGATTTACCAACATCTATTTCCGAACTTCAAAAATCGGGGATTCTTCGAAATTAAAAGTAAATTATACCACAAAAACCGAATATGTTTCTCCGGCTTGCGGAATGAAAAAACTATATGAAAACCTCGATGCAAGCGTAGAAAATCCCAATCCGATTTTGAATGTGGAAATCAATCAAACCGAAATTTTAAATGAAGACAAAACCCATCTTTACCTTATTTTTTAGTTTTTTATTTATCTTAAATTTCGGACAAAAAATAGATTCTGCGTCTGCAAAACCCCGAAAATACACGCCTAATTTTACAGTTGGTGTGGATGTGTTGAACGTTGGGCTTTCTTTTTTTTCAGACAGAAAAGTGTATCAAGGATTTGTTTCTTCAAAAATCGGGAAACGGCTTCACGCTGTTGCAGAAGCAGGTTTTGAAAAAAATATTTACGAAAAAAACGGTTATGATGTTGATGCAAACGGCATTTTCCTAAAACTCGGTGCTTTTTATATGTTGGCACAAGATGCAGAAAACGTGTTTAACGGATTTTATGCCGGCGGAAAATTGGCGGGTTCAACCTACAATCAGGAATATTTTGCAATTCCGGTTCGCGGTTTCGGCGGCGGCGATTTCACGGTTGCTTTTCCAAAATCTTCGCAATCTTCATATTGGTTGGAAGCGGCGATTGGCGGAAGGGTTCAACTTTTCGATTCCAAATTTTTTATAGATGTCAATATTCAACCTAAATATTTGATTTACACCACAAAACAGGAAAATATTTTCCCGATGATAGTTCCGGGTTTCGGCAAAAGTTCCACAAAATTCAACTTGGGTTTTGCGTGGAGTTTGGCGTATAAGTTTTGAACTAAAAATAAAGCTCGATTTTTCAAGAATTGGAAATTCGTAGTTTAATCCAACGCTGCTGTCAATTTTTTAAATTGTTTTTCCGCATTTTTTTCTTCATACAAAATTCTGTAAACGGTGTCTATAATTGGTGTGTTCAATTTTTTTTGTTGAGAGGTTTTATAAATGGAATTTGCGGCGTAGTAGCCTTCGGCAACCATATTCATAGATTGTATCGCAGATTTCACGGTGTAGCCTTTCCCAATCAGATTTCCCAAATTTCGGTTCCGAGAAAATAGCGAATAAGCCGTTACCAACAAATCTCCCAAATATGCGCTTTCGTTCACGTCTCTCGGTGCTTCGTAAACGGCTTCAAGAAAAATTTCCATTTCGCGAATAGCGTTGGAAACCAAAACCGCCGTAAAATTATCGCCGTATCCCAATCCGTTTGCAATTCCCGCTCCGATGGCATAAATATTCTTCAAAATCGCGCTGTATTCATTTCCCAAAATATCTTTGCTGGAGCGCACGCGAATGAAATCCGACTCAAAAAGTTGTTTCAAAATTGCGGAGGTTTCGTCTTCCGCCGTTGCAATCGTGAGATAAGACAAACGTTCCATCGCTACTTCTTCGGCGTGGCAGGGTCCGGCAATCACGGCTTGAGATTTGAAACCGATTTTAAATTCATCTCGAAGATAATGCGCCACAATATCGTTTACTTTTGGAACTACGCCTTTGATGGCGGAAACAAAAATTTTTCCCGAACAATCGCACGTCATTTTATCCAGCATATTCGAAAGATAAATGGACGGTGTTGCCAAAACAATCACGTCGCAAGCGGAAACCAACGCATTAATATCGGTTGTGATTTTCAGATTTTTAAGATTAAAATGCACCGCCGTAAGATATTCCGGATTGTGTCCGCGACGTTCTATGGATTCTTTCACATATTCCCCGCGAACGCACCAATGCACGGTTTCAGAATTTTCCACCAGCATTTTCACGATTGCAGTCGCAAAACTTCCGCTTCCCACAACGCCTACGGATGCTTTTTTTAAATCGGTTTTTGGTGTATTTTCAGTATTATTTTTAGACATATTTCGCGGTTGATTTACAAATATATTAAATTAAAAGTTTAAGGGTTTAAGGCTTCGATTTCGCTTAGCCTGACAAGAAGTAGAAAAATCTAACAGAAAAGTGAACAAATAAACCATAAACTTGAGCACAGACGAAAAGTCAGCGAACGAAGTTCATGAAGGTTGATTTTAAATAATTATTACACGGATAAATTGGTACATTCCACAAGATATTCTCCGATTTTTGTCCTTCGAAGTTGCGTGAGATAGGCGCCAACAGACAATTTCTGACCGATGTCATGAGCCAGACTTCGGATGTAGGTTCCTTTGGAACAGCCGACCGTAAACCGGACAAAGGGCAAAGAAATTTCAATATCATTAATATAAAAAATAAAAATTTTTCGGGTTTTCATTTCCGGTTTTTCTCCTGCTCTTGCGAGGTCGTAAGCACGATTTCCGGCGATTTTTACGGCAGAAAAAACGGGCGGCTTTTGTTCGATATCTCCGATGAATTTTTCAAGCGTGGTCAAAATTTTCTCTTCCGAAATGTGGGAAAAATCACAATGTAAAATTTCCGGTTTTTCAGTATCAAAACTTTCGGTTTGCACTCCGATTTTTATTTCCACGCGATATTCTTTCGGAGCATCCTGAATTTGCGAAATATTTTTCGTGGCTTTTCCGGTGCAAACGATGAGCAATCCGGTGGCTTTCGGGTCTAAAGTTCCTGCGTGTCCTACTTTTATTTTTTTCAATCCAAATTCTTTTTTCAATCGGTGTTTTATTTTATTCACCACTTGAAAAGACGTCCAATTCAGGGGTTTGTCCACCAAAAAAATCTGTCCGGATTGTATTTCTTCCAAAGTCATTTGTTGATAATTGGTGCTTGATTGCAAAACTCTCGATGATTTCATTTTTAAATATAGTTACAAATTGAATACAGGTTTTCGATTTCCATATTTCAAAATTTTACAATTTATTGTTAATGTGTAAATCTCATCGGAGTTTCTACTGCTAATTTTTCTTTTTGTAAAAAAAAATCATCTGTATTTCCTTCGATTAATCGGCGATTATTCCGGTCTATCGTTCAAAAAATTCTGTGTTTGAGAAACCAATTTATCAAAATCCGATTGATAATTTTTACCGTCAGCGGCAGTGTGTCGAAAATTCCGACAAACTGAATTTTCATCCAATTAATATTTTTCAACTCTATAATCAACCCAACAAATGCCCCAAAAATCCAAGCAAAACACCGAAAATCACGAGGAGAATTTTGCTCCAATTCATCTTGTGGTTTTTGTTGCTTTCAAAAATAATGACCGACGAAATATGTAGAAAAATTCCGCCGACAATCGCAAGAAAATACGGCTGCCAATCGGTGTTAAAATATTCGCCGAGAAACATTCCCAAAGGTGAAGCCAATGCAAACAAAATGCTGATGAATACTGCCGAAATTTTAATTTTTTGCCGAAATAAATACACGCCCAAAACAAACGAAATCGGAATGTTGTGAACCAAAATTCCCAAAAGATACGGCGAAAAAATTTCGGTTTCATTAGCAAGCGGAATCCCTTCGATAAAAGCGTGAACGAACAAACCAATCATCAAAGCAATCGGAAAAATATCGCGTTCCTCGTGATGATGAAAATGCCCGTGTTCAAAACCTTTCGTGAGATTTTCCAACAGTACTTGCAGCAAAACACCGGCAATCACAAAAAGTCCGATATTTTTGGTCTGCGAAACATAAACTTTCGGAAAAACTTCGTTCAGGCAAATCGTAATCAAAAAACCCGCGCTGAAAATCAAAAGATTTTTCGCGAATTTTTCCTCTTTCCCGAAATATTTTCCCAGAAAAATCCCGATGGCAACGCTTGATATGAGAAGGAAAATTATCATTTGGCTGTTGGCTTATGGCTTTTTGCGTCATTGCAGGCAAAATCCGCAATCCTTTTTTCTAAATCATTTTTTTAGAATCTGCGATAAATTGCTCCAAACCTTTGTCCGTCAACGGATGATTTAATAAACTCAAAATCGGAGCGAGCGGCGAAGTGATAACGTCTGCACCGAGTTTTGCACAATTAATAATGTGCATCGAATTTCGGATAGATGCTGCCAAAATTTCGGTTTCAAACATATAATTGTCGTAAATCCGGCGGATTTCTTCAATTAAATTCAGTCCGTCTGTAGAAACATCGTCCAATCTTCCCAAAAACGGAGAAACGTAATTGGCTCCGGCTTTTGCTGCCAAAAGTGCTTGTCCGGAAGAAAAAATCAAAGTGCAATTCGTTCGGATTCCATTGTCGGAAAAATATTTCAGAACTTTCAATCCGTCTTTAATCATTGGGATTTTTACCACAATATTCGGATGAATGGCTGCCAATTCTTCGCCTTCTTTTATCATTTCATCGTAGGTTGTGGAAAGAACTTCTGCGGAAATATCGCCGTCCACGATTTCGCAAATCGTTTTATAATGCTGCATGATTGCCGCTTTTCCACTGATTCCTTCTTTTGCCATCAAAGATGGATTTGTGGTTACGCCATCCAAAATTCCCAAGTTTTGTGCCTCTCTTATTTGGTCAAGATTTGCTGTGTCAATAAAAAATTTCATAAAGATTTTTTGATTTTTTTTTAAACAAAGATAAAAGATTTAAAATTTAAACGCTGATGTGTTTTATAAACACCAGGCTAAACGCATTAAAAATGTTAATCCACCGTCTTTTTTTTAACTAAAGGTTCGCCATATTTTTATCTTGATTTTTCGAAAGTGCAAAGGCATTTTATTTAGCAAAGGCTCGCGTTCTCTCAATACGTTTTTCCGGTTGCAGAGTGAAACGACTTTGTGTTTAAAATATTTTCAAACCTTTATAAAAATTCTTTGCATTAAAATTATACTTAAATATTTCGCAATTACTAAACATATTCAATTTATTTGCTATGAATATTTGAAATTTTAATGTGTGTCTTCGATTTCCGATTTATCAAAACAAGTCTTTGCTTTTTATTATATTTGTTCAAATTTTTATATTAAATCAATCCTAATAAAAACCATATGTAAATCAATAAATTAAAGTGTTTATTATTTTTCTCTTATCTTATTTTTTTAAAGAAATCGACGAATTTCACTTCTTAAATTCTCTTATCTTTACCCTCAAAGTCTAATAAAAATATGGAAAAAATCGACAGCCTAAACCAAGTGGCGGAATTTCATAAAACGTTTAACGCCCCGATTTTAAATGCGCCGCAAATTCCTTCGGAAGAACGATGCGAACTTCGGGTGAAACTTTTGCAGGAAGAATTAGATGAACTTCAGCAAGCCATCGCCGACCGCAATATCGTGGAAATTGCCGATGCACTTTGCGATTTGCAATACGTTTTGAGCGGTGCCGTTTTGGAATTTGGTTTGGGTGAAAAATTTGTGGAACTTTTTAACGAAGTTCAGCGTTCCAATATGTCGAAAGCGTGTGATAATCAGCAACAAGCGAATGAAACCATCGAGTTTTACAAACAAAAAGGCGAAGATGCCTACACCAAAATTTCCGGCGAAAAAATAAATGTTCACCGAAAATCAGACGATAAAGTCCTGAAAAACAAATACTATTCTCCCGCCGATTTGAAATCCGTTTTAGAAAAATAAATTTAATTAAATAAAAACAATGAAAACAAGAAATATTTTAACCGGAATTTTGTGTGTTGCTTTAATTTTAATAATACTTCAATCTTGCGGTCCGGTAAAAAAAGTAATCGTAAATCGTGAAGTCGATAACGAAAGAGACGGAAAAATGCTGTTGGGAACGCAAACGAAAAGTCAGTTTTCAAAATCGCCTTACAGCGATTGGTACGACAAAGAACACGCTGAATACGCGATGGACAAAGAGGCGATAAAAGATTTGAGGAAAGAAAAATTAAATTCCTACAATATCAGCGTTTTTTTGGGAACTTGGTGCGAAGACAGCCACAGAGAATTTCCGCGTTTGATGAAAATCCTCGAAGAATTGAATTATCCCGAACAAAAACTGACGATTGTTGCCGTAAACCGGAAAAAAGAATCTCCGAGCGGTGAAGAAACGCGTTTCAATATTCAATATGTTCCGACTATTATCGTGAAAAAATATGGGAAAGAAATCGGCAGAATCATCGAGGCTCCAAATTCCGGTTGGCTCGAAAGAGACCTTTTGGAAATCATTAAAAAAGATAATCAATCCGTGATTGGCGAGATTTTCGGGAAATAGTGCAGGAACATGAGTACCAAATTGTTCCGCGTCTATTCTTTCCCCGTTCCATAGCCTTTCACGATTCCGCGCGGCGAGTTTTTGATAAATTCCAAAATCTCGTCTCGTTCAGCGGTAGGCAGCATTTCTTTTTCGATATATTTTGCAGCCTGCGAAATATTCATTTTGCTTTGAAAAAGATAACGGTAAATTTTCTGAATTTCAAAAATCCTATCGTTGCTGAAACCGCGTCTCCTCAAACCAACCGAATTAATTCCCGCATAACTCATTGGTTCTCTTGCTACTTTTATGTATGGCGGAATATCTTTTCTCACGAGTGTTCCTCCGGAAATCATCACATGTTTTCCTATTTTTCCGAATTGATGAACCGCCGAAAGTCCGCCCATCACAGTATAATCGCCGATTTCCACATGTCCGGCAATTCCGCAACCGTTTACGATGATGACGTGGTCGCCGATGACACAATCGTGGGCGATGTGAGAAGTTGCCATAATTAAACAATCGTCTCCGATTTTTGTGTATCCCAATGCTTTTGTTCCGCGATTTATGGTTACGGATTCTCGAACGGTGGTGTTGTCTCCGATGATAACTTGCGTGTCTTCGCCGTCGAATTTTAAATCTTGAGGAATTGCGGAGATTACGGTTCCGGGAAAAATCCTACAATTTTTCCCGATTCTCGCACCGTCCATAATTGTAACATTCGGACCAATCCAAGTTCCTTCCCCGATTTCTACATCTCCGGCAATTGTGGTAAACGGTTCTACCACTACATTTTTACGAATTTTTGCACGTTTATCAACGGCGGCTAATTGATGAATCATTTGGAATTTTGTTTAAATTTTGAAAAGACTTTTTTTAAATTTCGGCTAAATTCAGAATTTTTATTTGAATCACCAAACAGAAAACGTATTGCATTAATTATACCTATCCCAACCTTTCAAAAAATAAAAAATTCTACTCAGATTACTTTTTTTGCTAAATTTGCCACAAAGTTTTATAAAAAATACTGATTTCTCACGGTGAAATTTTCAACAAAAATAATCTATTAAAATAGTAGCCGGCAACCCAATGAACGCATTAAAAACCTTAAATCCGTATTTTTGGAAACACAAAATCCTTTTGTTTTGGGGATTTTTGTTCATCGTTCTCAGCAATTTTTTTAATATTTTCAAAGTTCAATTTGTGGGCAAATCGGTGGATCAACTTTCGGAATCGGGGAAACTTGGTTTTAATAAAGAAATCTTGATTTACGTCGGAATTATCGTTGGTTCCTCTTTATTGACGGGCTTTTTCACGTTTATGATGCGGCAAACCATCATCGTTGCCTCGCGAAGAATTGAATACGAACTGAAAAACAAAATCTTTAGCAAATACCAAGAAATGTCGCTTTCGCAATACAAAAAAACCACAATCGGCGATTTGATGAACCGTTTGAGTGAAGATATTGTGGCGGTGAGAATGTATTTGGGACCGGGCGTGATGTACGTTGCCAATCTTTTGGTTTTGCTGATTATCACAAGTATTTTTATGTGGCGCACCAACGAAGCAATGACGCTCTGGACGCTGATTCCGCTTCCGTTTTTGTCTTTCGCGATTTACAAAGTGAGTTCCATCATCAACCAAAAATCGAAAACCATGCAGAAAAGTCAGTCGGCGATTTCTACCTTTGTGCAAGACAGTTTTTCGGGAATTCGCGTGATTAAATTTTTTGCCAAAGAAAAATACATCGAAAGAAATTACGGCGTGAAAGTATCTGATTATCAAAACAAAGCGTTGGATTTGGCAAAAACCGAATCTTATTTTTTTACGATTATCATTTTTGTAATCGGTTTGCTGAACGTGGTGATTCTTTACATCGGCGGACAAAAATACATCGGAAACGAACTTTCTGTCGGGAAAATTGCGGACTTTTTTCTCTACGTCAATACTTTGATTTTTCCTTTTTCGATGGTGGGTTGGGTTACGTCCATCAATCAAAGAGCCGAAGCGTCAATGTCGAGAATTAATGAATTTTTGGAACAGCCGACCGAAATCATTAACAAAAATTTTGAACAATATCCGATAAAAGGCGACATCGAATTTCGCAATGTTTCCTACGTTTATCCGAACACAGGAATTAAGGCTTTGGAGAATTTGAGTTTTAAAGTAAATGCCGGCGAAAGCCTCGCAATAATGGGAAAAACCGGAAGCGGAAAATCTACAATCGCGCTTTTGCTCTGCCGATTGATAGACCCGACGGAAGGCGAAATTTTGATTGACGGCAAAAATTTGAAAGACCACAATTTGGAGAATTACCGCAAATTTATTGGCTATATTCCGCAGGAAAGTTACCTTTTTTCGGACACGATTGAAAATAATATCGGTTTTGCAATCGACCGCCCGACTCGTGAAAAAGTGATGGAATACGCCAAAAAAGCGGATGTTCATAAAAATATTATTCATTTTAAAGAGCAATACAAAACGATGGTCGGCGAACGCGGCGTGATGCTTTCGGGCGGACAAAAACAGCGAATTTGCATTGCTCGCGCTTTGATAAAAGAACCGAAAATTTTAATTTTCGACGATGCACTTTCGGCTTTGGATACGGAAACCGAGGAAAATATTCTCCAAAACATCGATCAGGAAATAGAAAACTGCACTTCCATCATCATCACACACCGCGAAAGCAGCGCGAAACGTGCGGATAAAATATTGAATCTCACGGAAGTTGGTTGATGGCGATTGGCTTTTTGCTTTTTGCTTTTTGCTTTGTCACGCTGACTCTTCGACAAAAATATTGGATGATAATATCTCTGATTATCCGACAAAAACAATGATAGGCACTCAATCATATTATTTCTTATTAGACATCTTTCCATAATAACCAACTGATATTAAATAAAATGTATATATTTGTGGGATGGATGTATTCTCAGTGTATAAAACAAAAAAACCGGAGGTCTTTCTGCGATTAACGGGA
>JAITMJ010000035.1 GCA_031277475.1 Flavobacteriaceae bacterium | reverse complement strand
CCTTTGTAATTTACGGTGGATGCGCCGGACGATTCTATATTCAATTTTTGAGTTACGTTGATGGAAACATTGCTGCTGCCGGACGATTCTATATCTGCGGTTTCGACTTCAAAATTTTCGGCATTGAAACTCGATGCGCCCGATAAATCCGTAGAAAGATTTTTCGCCGAACCGCTTAAATAAACTTTCGAGGAACCCGACAAATCTACTTTTACAGTTCCGGCTACGCTTGATTTGAGCTGAATATTGCTCGCGCCGCTGGATTCGAGGTTCAGTTGTTCGGTGTTTATCCAAACATCTATTTTAGACGCTCCGCTGAAATTTCCGTTGAACGTTTCCGGCGTGAACAAATCGCTTGCCGAAATTTCACACGCGCCGGACAAAGAAACTTTATCCAAATTTTTCATCCCGATACGCGCTTTTACCGTTCTGTTTCGCACTTTCCAAGGAATATTCTTGTCTAAATACAAATGCAACACGCTGTTTTTCACTTCGCTGCGAATGTAGGGCATCACATCGTCGTTCGCTTCCAAAGCGAGCGATTCCGAGTTGCTTTTCACGACCGTGATTTCAAACGCGCCGGAAGCATTAATTCCGGTAAAGTTCGACACCGAACGGTTTTCCAATCTTTGAGCCGATGCGAATACCATCGCAAATCCGGCAATTGCTAAAAATAAGAGTCTTTTCATTTTTGGTTGTATTAATGTAAATTTTTGCTTTTCTGCAACCCTTTCAGAGTTTCAAACTCTGAAAGGGTTTTTTGGATACTTTGACAAAGTTCAAAATCTTTGTCAAAGTTTTTTTGTACCGCTCTACGAGCGGATTTTCATCCTCCTTCATCTTTTCCACAGGCTTGCGTCTGCGGTTATTCACATTAAGTCCTACGGACTTTTTTAATTTAAAATCTAAAATTTAAAATCTATAATTCCTCAATCAGTTTCAGTGTTATATTTTTCCATTCTGATTCTTTGTTTTCATCTAAAATAATATCCGGTTTCAAGCCGATTGTTTCAAAATCTTCATTATTATAAAAACTCATTTTTCGTTGTGTAATGTATAATGAAGCGGGAAAATTCGGTATCTTGATTTCTCTGATTTCACCATAAGACAAAGCACCCATCGTGTATTGACCTATGATTTTTACTTTTGAACTTTGTTTTGCTCGAAGTATAAAATCTTCCGCCGAACTTGCATTATTCCGATTGGTGATGATGTAGATTTTTTTCGGAAAACTGTAAACGGTATCTATTTCATCTTTCGTAAAATCCGCAGGTTCAAATTTGTTCAAATATTTTTTTAATTCACGGATTTCGTGGTCTGCGGCAATGCTGTCTTGCTTTGTTTCAACGCCGTATTCGTATTTGCTTTCATCGTAGAATTTAAAATTTTCTTTGCTGACCCAAGTTGATGCTTTTATCGGATTGTTGTAAATTTTTGAGTCCATAATGTATGGAAGAATCGGCAAAAAACCATAATCGCTTCCGCCCGGATTATTTCTGATGTCGATAATTAAATTTTCTTTTGCCGTAATTAATTGATGATTGGATTTTAACAAGGAATCTATTTTTTCACCTTCTTCATAATAAAAATTCTTTACCCTTAAATAATTGGTTTTGTCACTCAATGATTCCACAAAAGTGCTGTCGCTTTTTTCGCGAAAATTAACGACATCTTTTTTATCTCTTACAAAATAATACCATTTCCCGATTTTCAAAACGCCATTGTCTAAACTCACTTCAAACGCTCTACTCGGTGCTTGAAACATATTCCAGAAAACCGCATACAACTTGTGATTTCGGTTATAAAAATCAATTTTTAAATCGCCGATTTCAGCATAATATTTAAGAGGTTTAGAAATTAATCCGACATAACTTTTCCCTTTTTCCGTATTTTTTTGAATATGTACTCTTATGTCCGCATTTACTTCGTCAAATTTGTAAAACCAATCGCCTTCTAAAGAATCTTTGTTATTTTCATATTTAATGGGAATATTTTCCACGTTTTCTCTCAAAAATTTGTAGACCGTCAATGAATCTTTCGGGAGAGCATCAAAAGGTTTGTAGTATTCTTTGGACATTCCGACAAATTGGTGAGTATCTTTAAAAAAGGACAAATAATAAGACATCAAACCCACACATTCCTTTTGGGTGGTCAATTTTTTGGAAATTTGATTGATGTTTTTTTTGAAATTTTGATATTCTTTTTTATTTCTGTTTTCGATAATTCGGTGTTGAAAAGAAGCCGAATTTTTTTCAATATTTTTTTGAACGAAAGACATCGCCTTTTCGCAATCGCATTTATTTTGAGCGAATGAAAACGTTTGCGAAAACAGCAAACATAAAATTCCGGAAATCTGTGTTTTGTTCATTTTTGTTGTATTTGGCGTTTTGCTTTTTACTTTTTTGCTTTTCTGCAACCCTTTCAGAGTTTCAAACTCTGAAAGGGTTTTTTGGACACTTTGACAAAGTTCAAAATCTTTGTCAAAGTTTTTTTTGTGCCGCTCTACGAGCGGATTTTCATTCTCCCTCATCTTTTCCACAGACTTGCGTCTGCGGTTATTCACATTAAGTCCTACGGACTTTTTTGCTTTTGTGTTATTTTGTCCCGAGATTGATGTGGAAAAAATCTCGCAGAATCTTTATATTTTTTACGGGATTGCGGGTCTTGCCCGCAATGACGTTAATTACCACATTTTCAAATTACCTCATTACCACATTCTTATTCTCTTTCTTCCCGCTCAAAAGTTGCGGCGATGGTTTGCCCCATTTTTTCGGAAAGTATTTGGAAAGAATATCGGGTAATGTTTATGGCTTCTTGTTCGTTTGTGATTTTTTGTCCGTTGATAATCACATAATTATCTTGATATTGAAATTCGGGATTGGGTTTTGGTTTTGTTTCGTTTTTCACATATTTTTTTCTTTCGGATTTTTTAATTCTCCCTTTTTTAGAAACAATTTTATCCAAAATATCCTCTTCCGCAATATGTTTTTGCACTGAATCCGAATCCGGAGAAATGCTGTCGGCAACCGTATTCAAGGAATCATCAGCCTCATTTGCAGCCACGCTGTTTTCTTTATCGAAATCTTCCTTTTGTTTGTTTATTTCATTGGTAATCAATTCGTTGGTGTTGGAATTGTGAGTTCCGAGATTTTTCACTCCGAAATAAATTCCAAAAAGTAAAATGATGCTTGCCGCCATCCAAAAAATTTTCCGAGTTTCGAGGCTTCGACTTCGCTCAGCCTGACAAGGTTTTGTGATTCGCAGTTCGGATTTGTCACCCTGAGCCTGTCGAAGGGGTTCGAGTTTCGGGGTTTCGGTTTTTTGTAGAAAATCCTCGAAATTCCAATCCATTTTTTCGTTTTTCAGTTCGCGAAAAATGTCGTCATATTGGTCTTGAGATTTGTCTGTGTTCATAATTCATCAGGTTTGTAATTTGTTCTTTTACTTTTTGTCTTGCCCGCATCAGATTGACGCGTACGGCATTTTCTTCCATTTCCAAAATTTCGGAAATCTCCGAGATTTCGTATTCTTCCACGTCTTTCAGGTGGATTACGGACTTTTGTTTTTCCGGCAGTCGATTGATGAAAATTAAAATCTGCTCTTTCATATTGTTGACTTCCGGTTTGTAGATTTCGCTGCGGTGTTGCTGCAATTCTGCAAATTCCGATTTCACGTTGTGATGTTTCAGGCGGTTCAAGCATTCATTTTTCACGCATTTCATCGCAAAGGATTTCAGATTTTCGTATTCGGCGATTTTTTCTTTGGTTTGCCAGAATTTCATCATCAAATCTTGCACAACATCTTCGGCTTCATCGGCACTCATCACAAATTTTTTCGCAAAACGATACATCTCATCTTTGAGACAAAATACCGTATCTCTAAAAATTTCGTGAGTCATCGTAACCGCTTTCTAAAATTTAAGACAACCAAGTTCGGAAAAATATTACATCAATTTTTAAAATTTTTGGAAATGGGTTAATAATCAGATATTTAGGGATTTAAAAATTTAGAGATTTAGAGATTTAGAGATTATGAAATTGTCTGATTACTTTATTTCCCAATCAAGAAATCACACCGCTTCCCAAACATTCTTCGCCAATATACCAAGCAGCAAATTGTCCTTCGGCAACGGCAGATTGCGGATGTTCAAATTCCATAAAAAATCCTTCTTCAAATTGATAAATTACGGCTTTTTCCAAAGGTTGCCGATAACGGATTCTCGCCAAAACTTCCATAGATTCGCCGTTTTTCAGTTTTAAATCTTCACGAATCCAATGAACTTCGGAATTATTGATTTTCAATGCTTTACGAAAAAGTCCGGGAAACGAATGTCCTTCGCCCACGAACAAAATATGGTGTTCCATATCTCTGGAAATCACGAAACAAGATTCTTTGTGTCCGCCGATTCCCAAACCTTTTCCTTGACCAATCGTGTAATATTGTGCGCCCTGATGTTTGCCGATTACTTTTCCGTCTTCTTTTTTATAATTGATTTTCGAGGATAAAAATTTCAATTCTTCTAATTTTGTGGAAAATTTTGGTTTTTCTTTAGAATATTCGGGAAAATCGCGGAAAATTTCTACAATTTCGCCTTCTTTCGGTTTGAGTTGTTGCTTTAAAAAATCCGGCAAACTCACTTTTCCGATAAAGCACAAACCTTGCGAATCTCTTTTTTCGGCGGTTGCCAAACCTGCTTTTTTTGCGATTTCGCGGACTTCGGATTTTGTCAGTTCGCCAATCGGAAAGATGGATTTTGAAAGTTGATATTGGTTGAGCTGACAAAGAAAATAACTTTGATCTTTATTTCGATCTTTCCCTGCCAAAAGATGAAAAATTTCCTTTTTATCTTCATTAAAAGTTGAAATTATTCTGGCATAATGTCCGGTCGCCACTTTTTCTGCGCCCAAAGAAAGTGCGGTTTTCAGAAAAATATCGAATTTCACTTCGCGATTGCAGAGAATATCGGGATTTGGCGTTCTTCCTTTTTCGTATTCGGCGAACATATAATCTACGATTCGTTCTTTGTAAAGTTCGCTCATATCAATCACTTGAAACGGAATTTTCAATTTTTGGGCTACGAGCAAAGCATCATTGCTGTCTTCAATCCACGGGCATTCGTCTTCCAAAGTTACGGAAGCATCATTCCAATTTCGCATAAAAAGTGCGACAACATCGTGTCCTTGTTGCTGCAAAAGATACGCCGCAACGCTGGAATCTACGCCTCCGGAAAGTCCGACTACTATTTTCATCTGTTTATATTTTATTTTTTTCAGCGGTCAGATGGAACACTTTGTACAATCATTTGCCTGTGTGTCAATATTTTGTCATGCGTGTTTCATTTATTTTTTAGATTATGAAATTATAAAATGTATTGTCAAATTCTTAAAATTTCAAATTATTTTTTCAAATTTATTAATTTATCGTGAATATTTGAACAGAAAATCAGAGCTGACAAACCGCCGATTAATGCCATAAAAATATCGGTTTGTGTGTCCCAAATATAACCTTGAGTTCCCAAAAAATTGTCGCCCGCCTCTCCCGAAAACAGAGAAATCTGCCATTCGATTAATTCATAAAATGCACTGATGGCGAGAACTATGGAAATCACGACAAAAAACAACCATTTTTTTCCATTGATTACATTTTTTCGCACCAAAATTTCGCGGACAATCAGAGCCGGAGAAAAACCCTGAATGAAATGCCCAATTTTATCATAATTATTACGTTCTCTACCAAAAATTTTGTTTATCCAATCAACGCCCGGAACTTTAGCGTAGGTGTAATGCGCACCCAAAAGCAGAATGAGAAAATGGATAAAAATGATGATATATACAAAATCGGTAAATTCAAATTTCCTAAAAATAAAAAGCATCAAAATTCCGGCGAATACCGGAAACGCTTCTAACCACCAAGTAAACGGCTCGGTTGCTCCGATGTATGAAATGACGATTGCTACAATCGTAAGAATAAGAAGGATGAATTTCAGTTTCATTTTTTGGTGTAGTATAAAAAAGTTAAGAAATTAGTAAATTGAAGATATAAACTACCTTGAAAAACCTGTGATCTGCCCTGAATTTAATTCAAGACAGAACAAAAATATCACATTTCCAAATTTTCAGATTATAGTATTTTCAAATTTATTCTGAGTGTTTGAAGAAACAACAGACTGCTAACTACTTCAAATACGAAATTTCCCGATTTGTTCTTCTTTTCATCTCGTTGGCGTATTTTTTTCCGATGGAATCTTTGTGAGCCCGCAGCCAATCAGTGAGTTTTGTAGTTCCGACAGGTTCGGAATCGGTGTAAAGCAAATCGGCTTTCAAACCTTTTATTTCTTCCCGAGTAACCATTTTATCTCCTGTAAACCAACCGATTATCTTCGAAATCATATATCCCAAATCGTCGGAAACGGAAAAAATAAATCGCTCTTTTCCGAGTATGATTTTTGAAATATTTTGTATCAATTCTTTGTAGGTAAAAGTTTCGGGACCTACGGTATCCATAAGAATATTTTCCCGAATTTTTCCTGCAAGTATCATCAATTTTGCAAAATCTTCCACATAAATCGGTTGCAGCCGATATTTGCCGTCGCCAAAAACGCCGAAAAACGGAAATTTGCGAATCATCCACGCCATATTGTTGATTAAAATATCTTCATCGCCGAACAAAACTGCGGGTCGAAAAATGGCAAACGACATGCCGGAATCCATAAGTTCACGCTCCAAAACCGCTTTTCCGCGAAAATATTCGAGGCGGGAATGTTCGCCGGGATTTGTGATGCTGGTGTGAACAATGCGTTTTACGCCGGCTTTTTTTGCCGCTTCAAAAAGTTTCAAAGTGTTTTCCACAGCGGTTTTGTGCTGAAAAGAAGTGTGATTAAACCGCACCCAATATGTGTTGTACAAAACCTCCGCATCTCTTAAAACCTCCGTTAATTTTTCAATATCGTCAAAATGAAACGGCGAAATTTTGATTTTGTCGCCAAATTCGTTTTCACGATTGGTAGAATTGGTGAGCGTCAGCACGTCAGCACCGTCACTCAATAATTGGCGCGCGATGTATTTTCCGGAAAACCCGAAAGCGCCTGTTACAATTTGCATAAGAGATTTTTAGATTTTAAATTATGAATTTTAAATTTATATCAAAAAACTAAAAAGCCAACAGCAAAACTATTTCAAATCATCTTTTGAAACATCTATTTCACAGAGTTTTTTGCCTTTCACATCGGTATAAATGTAGCGAAACCGATAATCTTCATTCAAAATTGTTTTTATTGAAAATTTTTCAAATGTGGAAACATCACTGCTTAAGGCTTCTACGATTGCTTGTTTCATGATTTTGGCGGTAGCATCGTCTATTTTTTCTATGCCTTCAATAGAACACACATATTCCAAAATCTTTTCATTTTCATAGAAATTGGCATCGGTCATCACAACTCCTCCGCCTTGATCTTGAGGACATTGGCTTTTGATATTTTGCATTTCTGTCTTTATTCCTTCACTTATTCCGTCTCCAAAACTTTTGCTGCAAGACATTAAAATAATCGGTAAAATCATTACCACTAAAAATTTAATTGCTGTTTTCATTTTAAATTCCCTGATTCGTGTCGGGCGCAACTTTTAATTGTTCTCAAATATATGTAATTTGGATTAATCTGCAATATAAAATTTTCACTTAGCAAATGAAATTGACAAAAGACCATAAGTTTTTCTGTATTTTTTCGAACATTTTTATAAAGGATTTTACATTTGACAATCAAAACTATTTAGATTTAGTACAAATAATTATCTTTGTAACTCAAAATTTTGAAGATGAATCCGCTTGAAACGCTTTCGCAATTTCCAAAAAGAACAAAAGGCATCATAAAAGGTTATGCCGATTCCTCGGAAATGCCTACCAAAATTATGGAAATGGGACTTTTGCCGGAAACAAAATTTATGATTTTGCATCAGGCTCCGTTCGGCGGACCGATGTATGTGGAATTCGGAAAAGAAAGAAGTCGCCTCGAACTTCGGCAAGAAGAAGCGGAGTTTATTGTGGTGGAAAAAGCAATTTGATAATTTGGTAATTTAAAAATGTGTTAATTTGATAATTTTAAATGCTTTAATTTTTCAATGTTTAAATCTTTAAACTATATTTTACACCCGACATTTTTTAAAAATGCTAAACCAAAAAGATGAAAAGCGGGTAAACACTTTGTCAAAGTTTTAAATCTTTGACAAAGTTTTAACTTTAAAAAACATAATTAAGACGAAAGTCAAAAGCGAGTAATTGCTTTGTGAAAAGATTGGGAAAACGTGGGACGGCTCGAAGAGCCGGATTTTCATAACCGCAGGTTTAGCCTGCGGAAAAACAAAATTCCACCTCATTTCGCCCGTAGGGCGACACAAAAAGTTTTAGGACGAGATTGACAAAGTTTGAACTTTAAAAACATAATTTCCGAAATAAAAAAGACGAAAGTCAAAAAAAAATGAACATCAAAAATCAAGAGGAAAAAATGGAGCGTACGAAAAAAATCCTCCTTGTCGGAAACCCGAATGTCGGGAAATCTACTGTGTTCAACGCACTTTGCAACAAAAAACAAAAAACCGCAAACTACGGCGGCGTTACCGTGGCAAGCCTTTCCGGAAATTATATTTTTAATGATGAAAACGTGGAAGTGGTGGATTTGCCGGGTGCATACAGCATTTATCCTTCCTCCGAAGACGAAGCGATTTTTTCGGAATATTTAATCGCCGAAAGAAAAAACTGCTCCGGCGTGGTTTATATTCTCGAAGCCCTGAACATCAAACGCGGACTTTTGCTTTTTCGGCAAATTCAGGATTTGGGAATTCCTGTTTTGTTGGTAATCAACCAGATAGACCAAGCCGAAAGACGAAAAATACAAATCGACATCCCGAAATTGGAAGAAGAATTGGGCGTGAAAATCGTTCCGGCGAATGCCAAATTCGGAATCGGAATTGAAGATTTGCGCCGGCGGATTTTTGAAAATCGCTTTAAAACATTCCATCAAATTTCCTTTGAAATCCCTATCGAACAAAAAGATTTAATCGCTAAAATTTCGTCTGAAAATCACGAAAAAAACGAATATAAAATCTGGACGGCACTGGCTTCCGATATTCGGCTCGAAGAATTGAGTTCGGTAAAAGAACAATTTAACGATGAAATTAAATCTTTGATTCCCAAACGTTTGCAGGCACAAGAAATCATCCGGCGGTATCAAAATATTGATAAAATCATTTCAAAAGTTTTAACCAAAAAACCGGATTTTAAAGTTCTTTTAACCGAAAAAATAGACCGAATTTTGGTTCATCGAATTTGGGGCTACGTCATTTTCGCGATGGTTTTGCTGCTGATTTTCCAAATGGTTTTCTACCTCGCACACTATCCGATGGATTGGATTGACACGTTTTTTCTGCTGACTTCCAATTTCGTGAAAGAACATTTTCCGGCAGGTCCGCTCAATTCTTTGGTTGCCAACGGCATCATTCCGGGAATCGGCGGAATTATGATTTTCGCGCCGCAAATCGGGATTTTGCTGTATTTTCTTTACCTTTTGGAAGATTCCGGATATATGGCGCGGGTGGTTTATTTGATGGACAGATTTCTGCGACCGTTCGGTTTAAACGGAAAAAGCATCATTCCGTTGGTTTCGGGAACGGCTTGCGCAATTCCGGCGATTATGTCCACACGAAACATCGAAAACAGAAAAGAAAGATTAATCACGATTTTGGTAACGCCGTTTATGACGTGTTCCGCGCGGCTTCCGGTTTACAGCATCATCATCGGGCTCATCATTCCGGACGAATATTTTGCGGGAATCACCTACAAAGCGTTGGCACTTTTGGCGATGTATTTTCTGGGATTTGCAATGGCGTTGATCTCATCGCTCGCCCTGAAAAAATTTATTAAAAATAAAGGAAAAACCTTTCTGATAATGGATTTGCCGGCGTATAAAGTTCCGCTTTTCAGATACGATTTAAAAATGGTTTTGGGAAAAGTTTGGGAATTTATCACCGGTGCGGGAAAAATTATTTTCATCGTCAGCATCGTGATTTGGGTGTTGAGTTATCTCGGTCCGAAAACCGAGCCGAAACAACTTTTTGCCACAGACGTGAAACTCGAAAATTCTTATCTTTCAAAAATGGGAAAAACCATCGAACCGGCGATTGCTCCGCTCGGCTACGATTGGAAAATGGGTGTTGGAATCATCACGAGTTTTTTGGCGCGTGAAGTTTTCGTAGGCACGATGTCCACGCTTTACAGTTTGGATGATGACGCTCCCGAAACGAAAGTCATCAACAAAATGCGAAACGATGTGAAACCAAACGGCGAAAAAATGTTTAGTTTTGCAACAGGACTTTCGGTGATGATTTTTTATGCCTTTGCGATGCAATGCGTTTCCACGATTGCCATAGTTTACCGCGAAACGAAATCATGGAAATGGACGGCAATTCAGGTGGCAATAATGTCCGGATTGGCGTATTTTGCAGCACTTTTGGTTTATCAAATGTTTAAATGATTGATTTAAAGATTTAAACATTGAAAGATTGAAACGCTCCTAATCTCGAAACCTGAAACTTTGAACCTTGAACTTAAACATTGAATTTTTGTCAGGCTGAGCGAAGTCGAAGCCTCATCGTGACAAAGCAAAAAGTACTAAATATGAATTAAAAAAGTTATATCACATTTCAAGGTTGGTAATTGCTGTTTTGTCGGATTGCATTTATTCAATCATTTCTACAGCATTTTCGGTGCTGACAAACACATCGAATTAATAACATCTTTACGATATTTCTACCGTAATATTGTTGTCGAACCGATTTTATTAATTGCTGTTTTTATTCTCCGAACCCACACAAAATCAGAAACTTATCCACATTAAGATGAAAGGTGGGAAAAAGTGGGATGTTTTGGGAATTATTATCTAAATTTGTTCCCAAATGTTTTATTTTTTCGAAACATATAAATGCAAAATAGACGACAAAGGCAGGATAAAATTGCCTTTGCCGCTCGCTAAATATTTATCGCAACTTTCTGATAAACAGTTGGTTGTGAAAAGAGCCGTATTTCAGAAATGCCTCGAAGTTTACCCGATGGAGCCTTGGGAAAAACAGATGACGAAAATCAACGAACTCAATCGTTTCATCAAAAAAAATACAGATTTTATCCGAATGTTCACCGCCGGCGTGAAAACCACAGAACCGGACAAAGCCGAAAGAATCCTCATTCCGAAAGATTTAAAAACTTTTGCCTCGCTCGAAAAAGAAATCGTGATTTCGGGAGTCGGAGAATTTTTTGAAATCTGGAACAAAGACGATTACGAGGAAAACATCGCCACCAACGAAACCGATTTCGCAAAACTGACGGAAGATGTGATGGGAAGCCCCCTGTCCCCCGAAGGGGGAAACTATGGTAAAAATGACGTTTGAAAATTTTATTTAAAAGAAAATCAAAAAAATCAAAAAAAATGACCATTTCAAAAAAACATAACATTATTAGAGATGTTCCCCCTTTGCCTCCCTCATCATTATTTTTTTCAGAGGAATCGGCGAATCCTTTGGATTTGGGGGAAAGGGGGCTTGAACAAGGGGCTGATGGTTCTTTTTTTCACAACCCTGTTTTGTTGAAAAAAAGCGTGGAAAATTTGGTCGTAAATTCCGGCGGAATTTATGTGGATTGCACTTTTGGCGGCGGCGGACATTCCCGCGAAATCCTGAAAAACCTTTCGGAAAAAGGAAAACTTTTCGCTTTCGACCAAGATTTGGACGCTCTCAAAAATACGATTGATGACGAAAGATTTACATTAATCAATCAGAATTTTCGGTTTCTGGAAAATGCGCTTTTGATGTTCGGAATTTCGCAAGTGGATGGCATTTTGGCAGATTTGGGCGTTTCCTCTCACCAATTTGATGAAGCCGAACGCGGATTTTCCACGCGCAGCAATGCACCTTTGGATATGCGGATGAACACGAAACAAAACCTCGATGCCCAAAAAATAATTAATGAATATGACGAAGAAGCACTCTCCGATATTTTCTACCATTACGGTGAATTGAAAGAATCCAGAAAATTGGCGAGAGAAATTGTGCATCATCGGAAAACCCGAAAAATTGAAACTACGGAAGATTTGAAAAAATTGTTCGGATATATTCCGCAACATCGGCAAAACAAGTTTTTTGCGCAACTTTTTCAATCCGTGAGAATCGAGGTGAATCAGGAATTGGAAGCCTTGAAAGAAATGCTGGTTCAGGCGCACAGAATTTTGAAACCGGGCGGAAGATTGGTCGTGATTTCCTATCATTCTTTGGAAGACCGATTGGTAAAGAGATTTTTAAAAAACGGAATGTTCGAGGGCGAACCGGAAAGAGACATTTTCGGAAATTATAAAAAAACTTTTGAACTCTTGCAAAGCAAAGCCACCGTTCCGGACGACCGCGAAATCGAGGAAAATCCGAGAGCGAGAAGCGCGAAAATGAGAGTGGGAAGCCCCCTGTCCCCCGAAGGGGGAAAAAATGGCAAGAATGATGTTTGAGATTTGAAGTTTTGAGATTTGAAAAAAAAGCAGTCCGTAGGACTGAATGTGAATAACCGCAGGCGCAAGCCTGTGGAAGTAAAAGAGAAACCACAAACTCCGCTCGGAGAGCGGCACAATAATATGAAATATAAAAATATGGATTTTAATTATGTCGAATTCGGTATAATTAAAAAATAAATCAGAGTTTAAAATTAAACCAGATCGCCATTCAACAAATGAAAGTTTTAGTAGAGAAAATTATTGAAATAAAAATAAATTATGAAAAAGCCTATAAAAAAAGAAAATGCTAAGAAAAATATTTTACCTCATACTCAAGCAAAATTAGATTTGTTTAAAGGGTATTTGGAGCATTATTTAAGAGTGTTATGTCGTGCAGATTTCTGTCCCCGGATTAATATTTTTGATATTTTTTGTGGTGCCGGAATATATGATGACGGCAAAAAAGGGAGTCCGCTTCTGGCTGTTGATTGTATAGAGAACGTTAATAGTGAAATAGGTAATCATTCTACAAAGATTACCCTTACGGTAAATGACTTTGACGGGAAAAAACTTGAAAATGTAAGACAAAATATAAGTGTTCAATCTATAAACAATTTTAATGTGGATTATTACAATGAGGATGCTAATAATATGCTTGATATTGTAGCCCAAAAGGTCAATGCTTATCCAAGAAACAACCGAAATCTTGTATTTATAGACCCGTATGGTTACTCTACTATTAGTAAAGAAAAAATAATTAATCTGTTGAAAAATAATTCAACGGAAATAATTTTGTTTTTGCCCGTAATGCAAATGTATCGCTTTACGGAAAAAGCACTACAAGATGAAGAAACAGCACAGTATGAACCATTGAGAAATTTTATCAATTCGTTTTTTAACAGCCAAATAAACAGCAATTCAATAGGTGAATATATTTTTTCTATAAAAGAAGCACTATCAATAAATCACAAATATTATACTTGTTCACACTATATCGAACGAGAAAAAGGAAACTATTACGCATTATTCTTTATGACTTCCAATATATACGGATTAGAAAAAATGCTTGAAACAAAATGGAAACTATCTCCAATATCGGGTAAAGGCTTTAATCAACAAAAACAAATGGGGCTTTTTGATGAGACACTCTCATCCGAAAGTTTTGAAAAAGTGGTAAAAAAGTTTTGTTTATTAGGAATAGGGAAGTTTGAAAGTCAGAATTATCTCTGCTGAAGAGTGTTTTTTTTGGCGGTTTTTTATTTTTTTTCACGACGGATTTTAGATCGTTGCAGACACCATTCAGCGTCAAATTAGAGCATTCTTATTTTTTGAAAAAAATGTTCTATCAATTTAATAGTTCTTATTCACTCAATCTAATTAAACAAAAAACTGCATAATTCAGCATATCGAAATAGTTTGCGGATAGCCCTTCGGAAGCCAATGTTTTCCCGCCGTTGTCTTCAATTTGTTTCGTCCGCAAAACTTTTTGATAAATCAAATCCGTAATTGAGGAAATCCGCATTTCTCTCCACGCTTCGCCATAATCGTGGTTTTTGTGTTCCATCAGATTTTTGGCTTCAGCAGTGAATTTGTCATAAAGTTCAAAAATTTCCTGCGGCTCTTCATTAATAATGTCCGAAATTCCTTTTTCCAATTGAATCAAACCGATAATCGAATAATTAACGATCGCCATAAACACTTCTTCTTCGCTTTCATCCACTCTTTTTACACCGTTCATTTGCACGGTTCGGATTCGGTTTATTTTAATATAAATTTGATCGGTAACGGAACTTGATCTCAAAACGCGCCAAGCCGCACCGTAATCTTTCATTTTTTTTGAAAACAAATCGCGGCATTGCGAAATCACTTTATCGAATTGTGAAGAAGTTGTCTGCATATTTTTTTTCGATTGTTCAAAGATAAGAAATAATGTAAGAATTTGTCAGTATAATAATGATTGAAAAACCTTTTGATTGAAAAATATGTCATATCAAATTATATGAATTTTTGTAAAAAAACATACTGTAAAAATTTCGATTAAAATTTTATATAATTTTGTAAAATAAAATATAGCGGCTACAAACCAAATATATTGTTTTACAAAAAGAAAAATGACCATAAAAGAAAACCAGCAGAAAATAGTAGAAGAATTTGCTTTTTTAGAAGATTGGGAGCAGAAATACGAGTATCTCATCAGTTTAGGAAAAGCGTTGAAAGATTTACCGGGAAATAAAAAAACGGAAGAAAACTTGATAAAAGGTTGCCAATCCAAAGTGTGGATAGATGCGGAGTTTCGGGATGGAAAACTGTATTTTGACGCAGATTCGGACGGCATTCTTCCAAAGGGAATTGTTGCACTTTTGGTCTCCATTTACAGCGGACATTCCACGCAGGAAATTTTGGATTCGGATTTTGATTTCATCAGTGAAATCGGACTTCAGGAATTTCTTTCGCCGTCTCGTGCTAACGGATTGATGGCAATGACGAAACAAATAAAATTCTACGCGGTGGCATATCAACTAAACCATTATGGACTTTAATTATTTTTGTGGCTGTCTTAAAAGTAATTTGGCACACAGATAACGCCGATTTTATATATATGAATATCAGATTGTTATAAAAGTGATATTTTCTTTTATCCGCGTAAATTTGCAAAATCTGTGTCATCTGCGTGTTTTCGAGACAGCCTCGTTTAACCATATTTGAGACCAATAAATTTACACTTGCGCCGTTTATACAATTATGACGAAACACCCATGACAAATATTGACACACAAGCGAATGATTGTACAAGGTGTTCCATCTGACCGCTGAAAAAAATAAAATATAAACAGATGAAATATATTTTAATATTCCTGTGCGTTTCGCCGTTTGCGCTTTCGCAAATCAAAGAAGAACGGCTGATTTTAGACAAAAAACGCGAGCCGGAAGTGAAAAAAATCGAAAAGAAAAAAACATCCGTTGCCACCGTCAAAAATTATCCGCCGAAAGAAAAGAAAATTCAGGATTCCATCAACCTGAAATACGATATCACCGATGTTCCGGCGGTTTCGGATTTTCGAACTTCGGAAATTCAAGGCGAAGATATTTCACCGAAATTTGATGCCAATCTCCAAAACAATTATTTCCGTTTCGGAATGGGAAATTTCGGAAAAATTCTTGCAGACGGCAATATTTCCGGTATTCTCGAAAATAAAATCGAAATCGGCGGCGATGTTCATTTCCTTTCCACGAGCGGTTTGAAAGACGATTACGATTGGAGTTCCAAACAAAGTTCCGGAAATATTTCGGCGTTTATCAACGGCTATGGCGAAGTCGGAAAATTCAATATCAATGCGGAATACGGACGAGAAGATTATAATTTCTACGGAATTTACGCCTTTCAACCGCCGGCGGATATTGATGTGAAGCAAAACGTCAGCCAAATAAAAATCAACGGTTACTACGATTTTTATTCCAACAATATTTTAAATGATATTCGCATCAAATCCTCGTTTTTATCCGATAAATTCAAGGCAAAAGAAAGTTCGGCGGAAATTTTGCTCAACCTTTCCAAACATTCCGTAGATTTGAGTGATGACATTGTTTTGAACGCAGATTTGGGAATCGGAATTGCTACACAGAAAACGGATTTTGCGATTTTGGACGAACATTCGTCTAACTTTTTTAGCGGCATCGCTTCGCCGAAAATCACGTTTAGAAAAGGAGAATCTTATTTAATGCTCGGCTCCGATTTTTCTTTCACAGATTCCAAATTTGGAAGCAATGCACTTCCCGAAAACACAACGGAAAACGATTTTTTATGGTTTCCGAAAGCCGAATTTCAATTTGCGGCAACCGAAGAATTTAAGTTTTATGCGGGAATTGACGGCGGTTTGAAATTAAATTCCTACGCCGATTTTTTACGCGAAAATCCGTATCTGCTTCCCGATCAGCAACTTATGCCCACCGAAACAAAATATCATTTTTATTTCGGACTTCGCGGAGATGTTGCCGAAAATTTAAAATACGATGTTTCCGCAGGTTTTGCCAAAGCGAAAAATATAGCGTTCTTTGAAGCCGATAATATTTTTGATGACGAATGCACGCTAAATCGCTCTGCTTACGATTTTGCCAATGTTTTTTCAACGGTTTACGATTCCGGAAACATCAGCGATGTGAAAGCCTCTGTTCAATATTTTCCTTTGGAAAATCTGGTTTTGAACGGAGAACTGAATTATGCAAAATACGATTTGGAAAACTACGAAAATATCTACAACAAACCTTTGCTGAAAGCCAACATCGGTGCGAAATTCACCACATTGGAAAAGAAACTTTTGCTGGGTTTTGACGCGATTTTTTTCAGCGACCGAACCACGAATATTTTTAAAGACATCACCAATCCGGCAACTAATCCGGCGGTTTTTACAATGGAAGAAAATCGGGACGAAAAAGTGGGCGGATTTGCAGATTTGAATCTTTCGGCGGAATATAAAATTCACAAAAATTTCAGTATTTTTGCACTCGGAAACAATTTGCTGAACACCAAATATCAAACGTTCAACGGCTACAAAGTTTTGGGAGTACAAATTTTGGGCGGCGTGAAGATTGCGTTTTGATGAATTAAAATTATTTTTTTCATCAATCCAAAAACTTAAAAAACACCCATCTCAACAGCGCATCGAAAAGCAGAACCGACAAAGCAATCCAGAGAAATGTTCGGAAATATTCGTCGTAGTTGTAGAGTTTCACGGATTTTGTGTCGGATTTTTCTAAGGTGTCAATATCGTCATAAATTTCTTCGAGGCTGCTGTTAGACGTTGCTCTAAAGTATTTTCCGCCGGTTTCGCCGGCGATGTATTTCAAAACCGGCTCGTCAATTTTCACTTCGGTTTGATTGAAAATCAGGTTTCCAAAAATGTCAACTTGTGTCGGCATCAGCGCGTAGCCATTGGTTCCGATTCCTATGGAATAGACTTTTATGCCGTTGCTTTTCGCAAGTTCGGCGGCAATTTGCGGCGGCATCGCGTTTTCAATCGTGTTCACGCCGTCCGTCATCAAAATGATGATTTTGCTTTTCGCTTTGCTGTTTTTCAAATGGTTTACCGCTACGGAAAGTCCTTCGCCGATGGCAGTTCCGGGTTCCAATTCCGTAGGATCCAGATTTTCCAATTCGTCAATCACAATTTCGTGGTCGGAAGTTACGGGAACTTTCGTGAACGCTTCGCCGGAATAAGTTACCAACCCGATTCTGTCGTTCAATCTTTTTCGCACAAATTTTATGGCGATTTCTTTCAGAGCCGTCAAACGATCGGGGTCAAAATCTTTCGTAAGCATACTGAACGAAACGTCCACAGAAAGCATAATATCAATGCCTTTGGTTTCGTCTCTGTTTTCGGAAATATTGAATGTTCGCGGTCTTACCAAAGCGATGATGATGCAGGAAAGAACGATGTATTTTGTGATTTTTAGGATGAATAGCGCGACGGAAATTCCGGAATCGGGAATCATATTTTGGGTGGACGGAACGGCGATTCCTTTCCTTTTTTTTCGGCGAATGTCTAAAAACAAAAGCGGCACGAAAAGCAGGAACAGCCACAAAAACAGCGGACTGTGAAATTCAAAATTCCGGTGGTTAAACATCTTTTCTCAGGTTTTCAAATTCTATATCTTTTATGGAGCGTTTCACCAATTCTCGGGTGTTTTTAAAATCTTCTTCCATCGTATTTCGGTCGGGAAAAATTTTGGCAAATTTCACCAAATCGCCTCTTTGGAAAACGGTTTCCACCACTTTTTCGTTTTCTTGGGAAATGGTATTGTTTTTTTTGATGAGTTCCACCAAATCGTCCGTCAGCAAAACATCTGCGGGAATTTTGTATTGTTCGGTGAGGAAATTTCGGGAAATATCAATCAATTCCACATAAAAACTCCTGTAGTTTCCGGCTTCGATGTATTTTTTCTTTTTCAGCAAATCCAATTCTTTCAAGGTTTTGTGGGTAACAAATTCGGGAGAATCTTTTCTTTTTTTATTAAATTTTATGAATTTAATGATTATGAAAATCAGTGCAATCAAAGCCAAAAATCCGAGCAAATACCATTTGTAGATTTCCCAATAATCCCAAAATCGAAGTTTCACTTCTTTGTTGTTCATAATATCGCTGATTTGATCGCCGGATTTTGCGGTGTTAATCACTTCAACTTCGTAGGGAACGGTGCTGTAGAGCAGTCCGCCGATTTTCACATCCAAAGTCGGAATTTTAAATTTTCCTTCTTCAAAAATAGCGAAAGTAATAATTCTATCGTATTGATTTTCAGTAATATTAATGCTATCTTTAATCACTTCAAAATGAAACGGCAACAATTTATTTTTCGGGGCGATTTCCACTTTTTTTCCGTTCAAATCGAAAACCGAAATTTTAAACGTCCCGACCTCGCCCAAAGCCAGCGTTCCTTTGTCCAAACGCGAACCCAATGTTTGCGAAAACCCGAAAACACCGATTAAAACGAGAAATAAAAAGAGTGATTTTTTCAAAACTTTAATTAAACGTTCAAAATTAAGAAAATACCGCGTTACGAACAGGTTAAACGCATTAAATTCTTCGAACATTATTATGTAACCACATAGAGAAACATAGTTTTTGTAAAATATTATACACATAGATTTTCGCAAAGCGAAAAAACAAATGTGTGTCTATGTTTCTATGTGGTTATTTTTCATCTGTTTATATTTTATTTTTTCAGCGGTCAGATGGAACACTTTGTACAATCATTGCCTCTGTCATTTTTATTATTTTCAATGGAATCGGCGAATCTTCGATTTCGCTTGTGTGTCAATATTTTGTCATGCGTACTTCATTAAAATATTTGTAATATGGTATTATTTTCATAAAATTTTAATGCGTTTGATCGGAATTACGAAAGAAAAATATATGTCCGGCAAATAAATCATATCCTTGCACATTGGTTTCAAAACCGCAAAACTTTGCTAAATTGAATAGTTTTACGGAAATATGAAACCGCAAATTGATAAATCACTTGATTTTTGCTTTCCGTAATTCATCTAAATATTTCCAGATATTTTCTTTTTCATAGGGGATTTCATTGAAATCTTCGGGATGTTTTTGGATATAGTTTTGCCAGAGTTTGTCGTCTTTTTCACTGTAATAATTCGGAAATTCCCAAATAAATTTCTTCTTTTTTTCACCTTGTTTCCTGAAAATAAACGCCGAAATTATTCCGATAACGGCACCTGCAAGATGAGATTGCCACGAAATGAGATGTGCTTCTTCTTCATCGGAAAACCATTCCTGCGGAAGAACGCCCCAAATTAAACTTCCGTAATACAGCGCAACCACGAGCGAAATGCCAATCAGTTTGGTGTTCCAACGAAAAATTCCGCTGAAAAACAGGAAAAACGCCAAAGCATAAACGATTCCGCTGGCGCCGATGATGCAGATATTTTGATGACTTCCTGTGAAAATATCAATCAACGGAGGCAACAGCCAAACCGCAAATCCCGATAAAAACCAGGAAAGTAAAAAAACTTTTCCGGCAACTTTCGGATAGAATTGAAACAGTAAAAACATCAGTGCAAAAATTGGGACAGAGTTTCCGAAAATATGCCCCAAATCGCCGTGAAGAAAAGGCGAAAAAATAATTCCTTTCAAACCTTCCGGCGTAAGCGGAATAATGGACCCCGCGCAATTTTCAAAAAAACCGTAAAATTGAAACAAAAAACCGAGCCACATCGCAAACAGCATCAGCAGCGGATAAAATATGGCTTTGTAATTCAGTTTGTCTTGAAATAGACGTTTCATTCTGGTTGTCGGTTGTGATTTATAATCAATAACTTACACTACTTTCGGGATAAATGTCGAATTTTGTTTTGTGGATTTTGCCAATAAAAGGGCTAATTTTCAGTCATTTTTTAATTAATATGATGTAAAAGTAGAGAATATTTTGGATTTCATCACTTCAAAACCTCTGCAATCGCTTTCGGAAAAATGTCGTATTCCGTTTTGGATACTGTCATTTTTTTTAAATAATTCATTCTCAGTGTTTAAATTTAAACATTCCGTATGACAAAACAGTAATTCACAAAGAACCTACGGAAAAAAATCCTGAAAAAGATGACGAGATTCTAATATTGAAAAATATTATTCTAAAGTGGGACAAGGGGAACCTTAGCCCGCTTTTTTAAAATCTTTTCCATCGGCTTTAGCCAAAAATTAAATAGACTCTAATACTAATATTTGTCAGGACTGAATTGCGTGGCACACGCCGAACCACTTTGTTAGGTTTCATGAATACCGTTAACCAATGAGTAAAGCGTTTGTGAAAAAATAAGCGTGCTTTTGGCAAAGTTCCCCAGCGGGGCGTATTTTCGTATAAAAATCATTTTTGTTTTACATTCTCGTTTTTTTTCTCACAAACGCTTTTTCTTTTTGTAATTTTAAGATTTCACAGAACCAAAGTCCCCTGCATTTTACAAAATCAGCATCGCATCGCCGTAAGTAAAGAAATTGTATTTTTCTTTGATGGCTTCTTGATAGGCGTGCATTACGAAATCTTTTCCGGCAAACGCGGCAATCATCATCAGCAATGTGGATTTTGGCGTGTGAAAATTGGTAATCATCGCGTTGGCAACGCCGAAATCGTGAGGCGGAAAAACAAATTTATTCGTCCATCCGTTGAATGTAGAAAGTTTTTTGTTCGTGGAAACCGAAGTTTCTATCGCCCGCATTGTTGTAGTTCCGACCGCACAAATCCTGCGTTTTTCATCTACTGCTTTGTTGATGATTTCCACATTTTTTTCGTCAATTATCACTTCTTCGGATTCCATTTTGTGTTTGGAAAGATCTTCCACTTCAATCGGATTAAATGTTCCCAAACCAACGTGCAGCGTGATTTCCGCAAAATTTATCCCTTTGATTTCCATTCGTTTCATCAAATGTTTTGAGAAATGCAAACCGGCGGTCGGTGCGGCAACTGCGCCTTCCACTTTTGCGTAAATGGTTTGATAGCGTTCTGCATCTTCCGGTTCCACCGCTCTTTTGATGTATTTGGGAAGCGGCGTTTCACCAAGTTCTTTCAATAAATTCCGAAATTTTTCATACTTTCCACTGTACAAAAATCTCAAAGTTCTTCCGCGTGAAGTGGTATTGCCTATCACTTCGGCAACCAAAGATTCGTCTTCGGTAAAAAACAATTTGTTTCCGATTCTGATTTTTCTCGCCGGATCCACCAAAACGTCCCAAACTTTCGCTTCTTTATCGAGTTCTCTCAAAAGAAAAACCTCGATTTTTGCGCCGGTTTTTTCCTTGTTTCCATACAATCTCGCGGGGAAAACTTTAGTATTATTAAAAATAAATAAATCGTTTTCTTCGAAATAATCGATGACGTCTTTAAAAAGTTTGTGTTCGATGGTTTCATTTTTACGGTTCAGAACCATTAATCTTGCTTCGTCTCTGTGTTCGGACGGATATTCTGCCAAAAGTTCCGGAGGCAGATGAAAATTGAAATCAGATGTTTTCATAAAATTTACGGATTTTACGTTTTGTTAAAATTTGCGGGTGCAAAGATACAATATTAAAAAGGTGTTGTCAAGAGTTTCAAGTTTGTCAGTCCAAACACATTAAAATTTTATGAAAATGATGCCATATTGTGGATATTTCTAATGAAAAGTACTCACTATAGATTCATAGATTTTAAACATAGACAGCCCGATTTTAGTTTACAAGAGAAATACAAAATTTTGCGTTCCTTTGTGTCCTTGCATGAAAAAATCCGCACAAAGGTTCACAATATTTTTATCCGGATTTTTCGAAAACACAAGGGATTTCAATTTGGCAAAGATTTGTGCTCTCCTAACGCTTTTTCACTTGCCGAGTAAAAACGACTTTGCGTTTAAAATATTTTTCAATGAACTTGATTCAGGATTTGGTTTTTATATTAAAATTATACCTAAACACTTTATAGTCATTAAATATGTTTAGCTTTTTTATGACGAATGTTTAAAATTTTAACAAGTTTGACATGGCGTCTCAGTTCTTGTGTCTATAATAAAACCAGAATTTTATATCTTTGCACGATATGGAATTTACAGCGTCTCAAATTGCCGGTTTCATCGACGGAAAAATTATCGGAGACGGAGATGCCAAAATTACGGGCGTTTCCCCGATAGAACACGGAGAAAAAGGTCATCTTTCTTTTATTGGGCAAGGCAGATTCGCACAGTTTTTAGACACTACCGAATGTTCCGTACTCATCGTTTCGGAAAAAATTTTAGAAAATAAAACCTACAAACCTACGATTATTGCTGTGGAAGACGCGTATTTGTCTTTTCAGGTTTTGATGAATCTCTATCAGGAATTGCAAGGAAGAAAATCGGGAATTGAGGCTGATTCTTTCTTTCACGAAACCGCAAAAATCGGGGAAAATGTTTATATCGGAGCGTTTACCTACGTTTCCGAAAAAGCGAGAATCGGAGACGGAACGCAAATTTATCCGCAAGTTTACATCGGAAAAGGCGTTAAAATCGGGAAGAATTGTAAAATCGACAGCGGTGCAAAAATTTATGATTATTGCATCATCGGCGATAATTGCGTCGTCCATTCCAACACCGTCATCGGCGGAGACGGATTCGGATTTCAACCCACTTCCGAAGGTTTTAAAAAAATTCCTCAACTCGGAAACGTCATCATCGAAGACGATGTGGAAATCGGCTCCAATTGTGCGATTGATCGGGCAACCATCGGTTCTACCATCATCGGAAAAGGAACGAAAATCGACAATCTTATCCAAATCGCTCACAATGTGAAAATCGGACAAAACAACGTCATCGCCGCACAAGCCGGAATTGCGGGTTCTACCATTATCGGAGATTGGAACCAAATCGGCGGTCAGGTCGGAATTGTCGGACATATTAAAATCGGAAATCAAGTAAAAATTCAGGCTCAAAGCGGCGTAAATTCGTCAACGAAAGACGGCGAAATTTTGTATGGTTCGCCGGCGATTAATTATAGCGATTATCGCAGAAACTATGTGCATTTCAGAAATTTTACGGACATCGTGAAACGCATTGAAAATTTAGAAAATAATACTTTGGAAAACAACTCAAAAGATAAAACTAATGAGTGATAAACAAAAAACACTAAAACAAGAAGTAAAACTTTCCGGAATCGGGCTTCACACCGGAAAAGACGTAACGCTTACCATAAAACCCGCAAAAGAAAATACGGGTTTCGTTTTCGTGCGGACGGATTTGGAAGGAAATCCGCAAGTGGAAGCAGACGTGAACTACGTTACCACAACCGAACGCGGGACTTCATTAGAAAAACTCGGAGTCAGAATCCACACTTGCGAACATTTGCTCGCGGCGTTGGTCGGTTGCGATATCGACAACGCTTATCTGGAAATGGATTCCTCGGAACCCCCGATTTTAGACGGCTCGTCGAAATATTTTGTGGAAGCAATAGAAAAAGCAGGCATCGAAGAACAAAATTTGCCGAGAGAATATTTGGTCATCAAAGAAGTGATGAATTATGTGGATCCTTCGACGGGTTCGGAAATCACGATTATTCCTTCGGAAAATTACGAAGTAACGGCAATGGTGGATTTCGGAACTAAAGTTTTAGGCACTCAAAATGCCACCATCAAAGACATTTCCGAATTTAAAAACGAGATTTCATCGGCGAGAACATTCAGTTTTCTGCACGAATTGGAATATCTTTTGGACAACGGTTTGATAAAAGGCGGCGATATTTCCAACGCCATTGTTTATGTGGACAAAGAACTCACGCCGGAAACCGCCGAAAAACTGAAAAAGGCTTTTAATAAAGACGATGTTTCCATTCGCCCGAACGGAATTTTGGACAATCTCACTTTAAATTATCCGAACGAAGCCGCGCGGCACAAACTTTTGGACGTAATCGGCGATTTGGCATTGGTCGGCGTAAAAATAAAAGGAAAAGTGATAGCCACAAAACCCGGACATTTCGTGAATACGCAGTTTGCGAAAAAACTGAACCGGCAGTGGAAACTTCAGAAAAAGAAAAATGTTCCGGATTTCAATCTGTCCAAAGAACCGGTTTTCGACATCAACGGAATTATGAAATTGATGCCGCATCGTCCGCCGTTTTTGTTGATTGATAAAATTCTGGAACTCTCGGAATCTCATGTGGTCGGTTTGAAAAACGTAACCATGAACGAACCTTTTTTCGTTGGGCATTTCCCGAAAGAACCTGTGATGCCGGGCGTTTTGCAAGTAGAAGCGTTGGCACAAACCGGCGGAATTTTGGTCTTGGCAAATGTTCCCGATCCGGAAAATTATTCCACTTATTTCATTAAAATTGACAATGTGAAATTCAAGAAAAAAGTAGTTCCGGGCGATACTTTGATTTTTAAAATCGAACTCATCGAACCGATTCGCCGCGGGATTGTTCACATGCAAGGCTATGGTTACGTCGGCGACAGCGTGGTTGTAGAAGCCGAACTGATGGCGCAAGTGGCGAAAAATAAAACGGAGTAAAATATCAAATCTCCACCGCTTTTCAAAACGCGTTTTCCATTCCCGCGAGATTTTTTCTGCCGGCGGGTACTAACGGTTTCGTTTTCCTAATTTTTTTCGCAGGATTAATATTTTTTGTCTTGAACCAGGCTAAACGCGTTAGACACCATCTTTTTTTAACGCAAAAATTTCTATTTTGAAAACGAAAAGGCAAAAGGTTCGCGTTCTTTTAATACGTTTTTACATTTGCCGAGTAAAACGCCTTTGTGTTTAAAATATTTTTCAGTCCTGAACTTGATTCAGGATAGTTTTGAAAAAAATTGATAATTTTAACAATTTAATCTTTAAATTTTTAAATGCTTAAATGCTTAAATCTTTAAATCATTAATGAACACCTTAAAAACTATATTAATTCTGACCATTTTCCCCTTTTGGGGGACAGGGGGCTTCATATTTGCGCAAGATTCCACCATTTTGAAAAGCCAACAAACCGCCGTTTCAAAGTTGGAAAAAGCCGTCAGTTCCCGAGATTTGAAAAATCAAGCGGAAGCGTATATCAGCATTGCCGACAATTATTTTAACCAAAAGCAATACTCAAAAAGCGAGGAAAATCTGCTGAAAGCCAAACAGATTTACGAACAAATCAACAATAAAAAAGGCTTGGCTGAGGTTGCCAGAAAATTGGCTCAGGCTCAGGAAAATCAAAATAAATGGCAAGCGGCGGCGGAAAACTACGAAACGGCGGAAAACTACAGCGGAAGCGCGCTCGACAAATCCCGAAATCAAAACGATTACAAAAGATTGACCTCCAATTCTCCGGCAGCAAAACAAAAAGCGATTGAGGAAAATATTTCGATTAATTCCCAAAAAAGCGAAAATTATCAAGAACTCGCCAAAGATTATACCAACCTCGCCGATGTGAATATTCAGCAAAAAAACATTCCGCTCGCCGTTCAAAACCTGAACAGTGCTTATGAAATCACGAAAAATTCTATGCCTCAACAAGCGTTGGAAATCAATCGAAAAAAAACGGATTTGTATGTGGAAAACAAAGAATTTGAAAAAGCCATCGAATCCAAAAAACAGGTTTTGGAGGAGGATTTTGTAAAGAAAAATTCCGAAGTGGAAGTCAAACAAATTCAGGAACTTGCGGATATTTATTTGAAAACCGACGATTCCGGCGAAGCCGAAAAATTGTTGGAATCTGCCTACAAAATCGCCATCGAAAAAGGTCATACTTTGGAAGCGAGAAAAAGCATTTTGAAATTGGATTCGCTTTATGTGGCGAAAGGCGAAATCCGTAAATCTATCGGCATTTACAAAGATTTTCTTTCCAAACTTCCGAACCTTTTGAGTAAAGATCAATCGCTGACAGATTCCAAATTGATGCAGGAAACCGAGGAAAAAATCAACCAATTGGAAAAGGAAAAAAATCTGCAAGAACAAATCGTGAAAAAGAAAAATCTGCTGAACTATTTTCTGTTTTCGGGCTTGATTTTGGCTGTGATTTTCATCGGTTACGCACTTTTTACCCAACGAAAACTCCGCATTCAAAACAAAAAAATAGAACTCCAATCTTTGCGGCGCGAAATGAATCCGCATTTTATTTTTAACAGTTTAAATTCTGTAAATCAATTCATTGCAGAAAATAATGAGTTGGAAGCGAATCAATATTTAACCAAATTTTCAAAATTGATGCGCGGCGTTATGGAAAATTCCAAAGAAGATTTCATCGGTTTTTCGGAAGAATTGGAACTGCTGCAAAATTATCTCGCCTTAGAAAAAATTCGTTTTAACGATAAATTTGATTATGAAATTAATGTCGCCGAAAATCTGAAAAATTCCGATGTTCAAATTCCCGGAATGCTCATTCAGCCGTTTTTGGAAAACTCGATTTGGCACGGCTTGCGATACAGAAACGAAAAAGGATTTCTTCAACTGAATTTTAAAAAAGACGAAAAAAAATTAACCGTAGAAATCGACGACAACGGCATTGGAATCGAAAAAAGCAAAGCCCAAAAAACCGTTCATCAAAACCGACGAAACGGTCGCGGAATGAAAAATATCCAAGAGCGCATCCAACTTCTGAATAGTTTGTACGGAAAAAACATAACGGTTTCCGTTTCCGACAAACCCGATGAAAACGGAGTTTTGGTGGTTTTGGAAATTGTATAAATTCAAGGTTCTTTAGATTCAAAGTTCAAGGTTCAAAAATTCAATATTTATTCATCAGCAAAAAGCCATAAGCAAAAAGCAAACCACATGAAGATTACATCCATTATTGTTGACGACGAACAAATTGCGCGAAATGTTTTGCGAAATTACCTCGTGAAATATTGTCCGCAAATCGAAATTTCAGGCGAAGCCGAAAACATTCGCGAAGCCGTTCCGCTGATTGAAAATCTGCGTCCGCAACTCGTTTTTTTAGACGTGGAAATGCCTTTCGGAAATGCGTTTGACGTGCTGGAAGCCACGAAAGAAATCCCGTACGAAACCATTTTTATCACCGCATTTTCGGAATATTCGCTGAAAGCATTGAACAAAAGTGCATCGTATTATATTTTGAAACCGATTGATATTCAGGAACTTATTCTTGCCGTAAATAAAGCGGTAGAAAACATCGCACAAAAAGAAGAACTGAACCGCAATCGGATTTTGCTTGAAAATCTGAAACAAAAACCCGAAAAACAACAAATTATTTTGCCGACTTTGCAAGGTTTTGACGTTGCCCGAACTGATGAAATCGTGCGTTTGCAGGCAGACGGAAATTTCACGCAGATTTTCCTGAAAGACGGAAGTAAAAAAATGGTTTGCCGTTTTCTGAAATATTTTGACGAACTTTTGGATTTTCCATTAATTCGGGTTCATCGCTCTCATATCGTGAATTTCAATTTCGTGAAATCCTACCGAAAAAACGGCGAAATCACCCTGCAAGACGGTGCTGAAATTGAAGTTTCCGAAACGTACAAAGACGCATTTTTGAAACGGTTTTCGTGAGATTCAAATTTATAAGTAAACCAATATTTATGGAGAACCAACCGTTCAATTAGCCTGTAAAAATAGTTTGTCTGTATAATTTTATCCAAATACTTCTTGACTTTCCATTCCCAAATCTTTTCCGGTGGTTTCCCGATTTTATATATTTTGACTCTACAAATCACAAAAACCATTCTCACTCAAGATCTTATATTTTGATCAAAGCAAGAGAAACAAGTCAGGAGAAAATTAACTTTCCTAAAAATTGCCCGTTTTTTCGGGATTCACTAAATTTGTATGGTTTTAAAACTTTAAATTCTAACAATAAAAAATCGTAAAATTATGAAAGTAACCGTAGTTGGATCAGGAGCAGTAGGCGCAAGTTGTGCCGAATACATCGCCATGAAAAATTTCGCAGCCGAAGTGGTTTTGGTGGACATCAAAGAAGGTTTCGCCGAAGGGAAAGCCATGGATTTAATGCAAACCGCATCGCTGAATGGTTTTGATACAAAAATCACGGGAACTACCGGAGATTATTCTAAAACGGCAGGTTCCAAAGTTGCCGTCATCACTTCCGGAATCCCGAGAAAACCCGGAATGACGCGGGAAGAACTCATCGGCATCAACGCCGGAATTGTGAAAGAAGTTGCCGAAAATTTGGTGAAACATTCGCCGAACATTATTCTCGTCGTGGTTTCCAATCCGATGGACACGATGGCGTATTTGGTTCATAAAATTTCCGGACTTCCGAAGGAAAGAATTATCGGAATGGGCGGAGCGTTGGATTCCGCGCGTTTCAAATACCGATTGGCGGAAGCGCTGAATTGTCCGATTTCGGATGTGGACGGAATGGTAATCGCTGCACATTCGGACACAGGAATGGTTCCGCTGATTTCCCAAGCCACGAGAAACGGTATTCCGGTTTCCGAATTTTTAAGCGAAGAACAGCAAAATTATGTGGTAGAAGAAACGAAAGTTGGCGGCGCAACTTTGACAAAACTTTTGGGAACTTCCGCTTGGTACGCACCCGGCGCTGCGGTTTCCGTGATGGTGCAATCCATTCTTTGCGATTGGAAAAAAATGATTCCGTGTTCTCTATTGCTGAACGGCGAATACGGACAAAGCGATATTTGTCTCGGCGTTCCTGCGATTATCGGGAAAAACGGCGTTGAGAAAATCGTTGAAGTTCCATTGACCGCCGCCGAAAAAGAAAAATTTGCGACTGCCGCCGCTGCTGTTCGGGAAGTGAACGGAGATTTAAAATGAATTTCGGTACGCGAGGTGCGGATTTCGTGAATGAGAAATCCCAATCACGTAGATTGATATTGAGAGTTTTGAAATTGCGAGTTATTTTCCACAGATTTTTGAGAATGTTGTAAATTTGTTGTATGGCTTCACAGATAATGGTGGGGATGTCAACAAAAAGAAACTGAAAAACAAGAAAAATCGGGAGAGATGGCACAAAAAAAGAAAATTGCAATAATGATAATCGTTCATAAAAATAATGAACAGATTGATCGTTTGGTTAAACATTTGTCAAAAGATTTTGATATTTATATCCATATTGACAAAAGGAGCTCCTTGAAAATTAGAGAAACGGAAGGTGTTTTTGTATACAGAAAATACAACGTATATTGGGGTTCGTTTAATCAAATTATTGCGACTCTTTTCTTGTTAAAAAAAGCATTTAAAACGGGATATAACCGATATATATTGATTTCCGGTCAAGATTTACCTATTAAAACCAACGAAGAAATAAAAATCTTTTTTGAAAACAACGATGAAGAGTATATACATATCGATAAAATACCAAGACCCGACGGCTGGCCGGATATGGGCAGATTGACACGGTATTATTTTAGCCGACTGAACGGTAGGACCGGTTGGAAAAAACTGCTGAGAAAATTAGCGGAAATCGTTAGCAAATTGATTGAAAAAATAAAACCGAGAAAACTTGATTATGATTTCTACGGCGGATCATCGTGGACTAATTATACTCATAATTGTGTGAAAAAGATGTTTGATTTTCTGGAAAACAATCCCAATTATATCAATCGTTTTAAATGGACCCATTGCTCGGATGAAATATTTTATCAAACAATTGTAAATCAACTTGATGGACTTAAAATAACAAATGACAGCTTAAGATATATAAGTTGGGCTGATAGTGGAGCCTCTCCAAAAATATTAAAAGAAGAAGACTATGAAGAAATAATCAGATCTGAAGCGTTGTTTGCACGGAAATTTGATGAAAACACAGATGCGAAAATTATAGAAATGATATACAAATATCTTGAAAACAGAAGATAAACAAGGTCAATACTTTTGTATTTTTTAATTGTCGTGTCTAAAAACGTTTATGTGTTTGCTGTTTTTTCTGGTTTCAACACGTAGTGTTTATTCGCAAAAATGGCTGAAAGTTACATAAATTTGAAGTTTGAGATTTGAAGTTTGAAGTTCTGATTTTTTTACAAAAAATACCGATAAATATACGCCTTCTTGTGCGTGTTTGTTGACCGCAAAAAAGCAAGGGAATTGCAGGATTTTAAAAACAGATTCCGGAAAATTTGGAAGCAAGAAAAATTATCGGCTCAAATCAATAATAAAATAAGTTGGAGTGATATTTCGACAGAAATCTGGAAAAGTACAGATACAACAATCGAAAGATGGCTATTATTTTTACAATGCTTTGGAATATTTTATAGATGTCTACGCTAAAGGAATGGATTCTCTTGCCGTTTTTTCAAAAATTAAAGAAGATTGATTCCGCGGAAAAATCGCTGCCAAAAACGATTTTATCCATAATCTCAATTCGCAGAAGAATTTTCATCCACTTTCACCAATTCCACATCGAAAATCAGCCACGAGTTTGGCGGAATCACGCCGCCGGCACCTCTTTCGCCGTAACCCAATTCCGCAGGAATCAGCAATGTGGCGGTTTCGCCTTCTTTTAACAACAAAATTCCTTCGTCCCAGCCTTTAATCACGCTTCCAACGCCAATCGGAATTTGAATCGGCTCGCCTCTTTTGAAAGAATTGTCGAATTCCGTTCCGTCAACCAAACGACCGGCGTAATGCACGGAAACCATATTTCCCGCAACCGGAGTTTTTCCCGAAGGATTGCTTTTCGTGATTTTATAATACAAACCGGAAGGCGTAGATTGCATGCCTTGTTTCTGTTCATCCGCTAATTTTTGTTGATTGGCTGCAAATTCTGCTTCTTTCTTTTTCTGTTCTGCTATTGCTTTTTCGAGATAAACTTTATTATTCTCCTGAATTTTTGCTTTTCCATCCTCGAAAGTTTTCGCCGGATCGTAATCTTTGTATTGATTCCCTTTGCTGAAAACGCTAATTTTTTCGAGAATAACATCGGTTGCAGGTTTATCATTCGCGCCTTTTTCTACGTTTGCGATTTCATCAATCACATTTTCACCTCTCACCACTTTTCCGAAAATCGTGTGTTTTCCGTCTAACCACGGCGTTGCCACTTCCGTAATAAAAAACTGCGAGCCGTTCGTGTTCGGACCGGAATTTGCCATCGACAAAATTCCTTTTCCGGTGTGTAGCAAATCGTTTTTTTCGTCTTCAAATTTGTAGCCCGGGTCGCCCATTCCTGTTCCTTGCGGATCGCCGCCTTGAATCATAAAATTTTTTATCACGCGGTGAAAAATAGTGCCGTCGTAATACGGAATTCCTTTTGCTTTCGCTTTGTTGTCGATTTTTCCTTCCGCCAATCCGATAAAATTGGCAACGGTAACGGGAGATTTTTCATCCTCGAATTTCACAAGCATATTTCCTTTGGAAGTTTGAAGTGTTGCGTAGAGACCGTCGCTGAGACCGTCATAAGTTTGTTTGTCGATATTCATTTTTTTATAATCTATTGATGCACAACTTGTTAGTAAAGCAGCCATCGCTGCGATTGTTATTTTCTTCATTTTTATTAAGATTTTATAATGTTTTTTTTATTTAAAACTAATTTTATGATTTAATTCAACAGGATTATTGTTTTCTCTCATTTGCTTTTGTTCTCTTTCGTTCATTTCTCTAAAATCAGGAGAAACTTCAATTCCTTTTTCATCTTTCCAATCAATGTTTACAGTGGAATTTACATTTTTTCCGTTGATATTTCCGGTCGGATCCGAATAATAGCTTAAAAACAATTTTTGATATTGTTCCCAATTTATTTTCAATGGTTTTTGTTTTTCATAAAGTTTCCCGTCTGATTTTTTGATTTCCACAAGCGTAAAATGATAATCGCCGGAACTATCAGATATTTCGGTAATTAAACCCGGCAAACCACAAAATACATAAGGTCCTTCCTGAAGTGGAATTTCTGTGGTAAACCAAGCCGTCCAAATTCTTTCACCATATTCTGCTTGAGATTTTTGAATCATAAATTCATTTTCTTTTTTAGTTTCATTTAATAACTTCCAAACCGGTTTTTCATCAATCAAAATCATATAATTATTGAACATTTGTGAAATATATTTGTAAGTTTCTCCGGTTTCCAAATTTTTTGAAACGTAAAAATTATCCTCTAATGATGTTGAAATTCGTGCTATTTTCCCCGACGAAATCCACGAACTGTCATTTTTTTTCTCTAATTCCGACCTGAACACAGATTTTAAACCGGATACATCCAAAACCATATTTTGAGTTATAACACTGTCTTTATCAGGATTTGGCTTATATTTCATTTCATAAGTGAAACTATATTTTTGTGCCGAAATAAAACCAAAAATAAAAATCTGAAATATGATGAATTTTTTTTTCATTTAAGATTTTATAATGTTTTTAATTTAATAATAATCGGCATATCGCCCGAAATTTTGTCGTTGTCACCGTAAATTCCAAAAGCCAAAACCGATGGAATCAGCAATGTAACTTCTTGATTTTCTTTCATATATCTCAAAGCATCTTCCACAGCGCGTATTTCATTAAATTGTCCGAAATGAACTTGTCGCTCGATTTTCGGTTCTTCATAAAATTTTACCATATCAAAATCGTAGATTTCATATTGATAGGAAATTTCGTCTCCGTCTTGTTTTTTTGCGTTTTTGTCTAAATCAGGGATGTTCACCCAATAATTCATCTTCATCGAATAGAAATTTTCATCCTGATTTTTTATCCAATCCTGGATTTGCAAACGCTCGGTTTCGTTGAGATTTTTTGCCCGATTTTGAGAATCGTTCATCTCTTTTTCCGAGAAAAATCCACCAACCGGAGGATGTGCTTGCTGTTTTGCACAAGAAATTCCCAAAACTGAAATCGCAAAAACCGGAATTAATTTTCTCATTTAAAAAAACTTTTGCGAAAATAAGAATTTTAAATTGAATAATTTAGCACAATGAATCCCGCCGAACTGAAAGATTTTTTAGATTTGAAAGTCGATGAATACAACCAGCCGGAGTTTATAGAAAACGATCCGATTCAAATTCCGCATCGGTTTTCCGAAAATCGAGACATTGAAATTTCGGGATTTCTCACCGCCGTCATCGCTTGGGGAAACCGAAAATCCATCATTAAAAGTTCGGAAAAAATAATGGAATTTTTAGAACATTCGCGTATGATTTCGTCTTGAATTTTTCGGAGAAAGATTTAGGTCAATTAATTAAAAACCTGTTTTGATAAAGATTTATACTGAAACCTCAGCCGAAACCTAATTTATTTCGTTCTTTCCACGCGTTTTCTGTCTTCTTCGGCGAGGATTTTTTTTCGCATTCGGATGAAATTGGGCGTTACTTCGATGCACTCGTCTTGCTGGATATATTCCATACATTCTTCTAAAGAAAACCGAACTTTCGGGGCGATGTTCCCGTCTTTATCTTTTCCTGCGGCTCGCATATTGTTCAGTTGTTTTCCTTCGACGATGTTCACCACCAAATCTCCGGGTTTGTTTTGTTCGCCGACTATCATTCCGGCATAGATTTCTTCGCCCGGATCTACAAAAAATCGGCCTCTGTCTTGAAGTTTTTCAATGGAATAGGCGGTGGATTGACCTTGATTTTTAGAAATCAAAACGCCGTTTGTTCGCCCCGGAATTGCGCCTTTGAAAGGTTTGTATTCCGAAAAACGATGTGCCATAATTGCTTCGCCGGCTGTGGATGTCAGCATTTGGGAACGCAGTCCGATTAATCCTCTGGACGGAATTTCAAATTCCAAATGCCGCATTTCGCCTTTGGTTTCCATAATCAGAAGGTCACCTTTTCTTTGCGTTGCGAGGTCGATAACTTTGGATGAAAATTCTTCGGGAACGTCCACCACCATTGTTTCGTAGGGTTCGCATTTTTCGCCGGAAATTTCTCGGAAAATCACTTGCGGTTGCCCGATCGTCATTTCGTAGCCTTCCCTTCTCATCGTCTCGATTAAAACGGAAAGATGCAAAATTCCTCTGCCGAAAACCAAAAATGTGTTCGCATCCGCAGTCGGTTCCACGCGAAGCGCAAGATTTTTTTCCAATTCTTTTTCCAATCTTTCCTTTAAATGATTAGACGTTACATATTTCCCGTCTTTCCCGAAAAAAGGCGAATTGTTGATGGAAAACGTCATATTCAGCGTGGGTTCGTCTATGGCAATTCTCGGCAGCGGCTCGGGATTTTCCAAATCTACAAAAGTATCTCCGATTTGAAATTTATCAAAACCTACGATGGCGCAAATATCTCCCGCAAAAACTTCGCTCACTTTTTTCTTTCCCAAACCTTCAAAAACATAGAGTTCTTTCACTTTTCCTTTCACGAGATTTCCGTTTTCCTGCGAAAGCCCGATCCATTGATTTTCTTTCACCGAATTTCTCGCCACTTTTCCGATGGCAATTCTCCCCAAAAACGAGGAATAATCCAGCGATGTGATTTGCATTTGCAAACTTCCGTTTTCGATTTTCGGAGCGGGAACATATTTTAAAATTCCGTCCAACAACGGCAAAATATTCTCCGCAGGTTTCAAATCGGTGTTGAACCAACCTTGTTTTGACGAGCCGTAAAATGTAGGAAAATCCAACTGTTCTTCGGTAGCATCCAAATTGAAAAAGAGGTCAAAAATCGCATCGTGAACTTCTTCCGGTCTGCAGTTTTCTTTATCCACTTTGTTGATGACCACAATCGGTTTCAAGCCGAGTTGCAAGGCTTTATGCAAAACGAATCTGGTTTGCGGCATCGGTCCTTCAAACGCGTCCACGAGCAGCAAAACGCCGTCTGCCATTTTCAAAACGCGTTCCACTTCTCCGCCGAAATCCGCGTGTCCGGGTGTGTCTATCACATTGATTTTCGTGTCTTTATAATTCACGGAAATATTTTTTGAAAGAATTGTGATTCCTCTTTCGCGTTCCAAATCGTTGTTATCCATAATCAATTCTCCGCTTTCCTGATTTTCGCGAAAAATATTTGTAGCGTGAATAATTTTGTCCACCAATGTGGTTTTTCCGTGATCCACGTGAGCGATAATCGCAATATTTCTAATGTTTAGCATCCTTATTTTTTAGCGGGTGCAAAGGTAGCGTTTTT
>JAITMJ010000022.1 GCA_031277475.1 Flavobacteriaceae bacterium | reverse complement strand
TTCCCGTTAATCGCAGAAAGACCTCCGGTTTTTTTGTTTTATACACTGAGAATACATCCATCCCACAAATATATACATTTTATTTAATATCAGTTGGTTATTATGGAAAGATGTCTATTGTTATGCCAATCAACTGACAACACTGGATGTCTCTAATAATACTGATTTATTTGCATTAAATTGTGGAGACAATTTGCTTTCTTCTTTAGATGTTTCCAATAGCCACAATTTGGGGGTACTTTATTGCGATGCAAATCCTGCGCTCACTTCTTTGTATATGAAAAACGGAAAAAATGAATTTTCGTATAATTTCACAGACGATCCCAACCTCACGTTTATTTGTGTGGACGAAAGCCAACTACAAGACATACAAGATTATGTAAACAATAACAATATCGGCAACAATCCAACCATTACTTCAGATTGTCTGATGGCAACTCAAGAAGTTTCGGCAAACAAAATTCTGGTTTATCCAAATCCGGTGAAAGACGTTCTTTATATTCAACGCTTCGACTCCGCTCAGCGTGACAAAGCAGAAATCTATGATATGTCCGGAAAAAAGGTTAAAACTTTTAACGGAAATTCGGTAAATGTTTCCAATCTGCAAAAAGGAATGTATATTTTGAAAATAGACGGTCAAACCGTGAAGTTTATTAAGGAATAATTTGGCGATTTTTGCTGATGGCTTTTTACAATTTGGTATAATAAAACCTCCGCCTCGTCAATTTAGCAAGGCGGAGGTTTTTGTTTAACCAATAATTTTTTTAATCAATCTCCAATCACTCTCACATTGTCCACTTCCCAAGAAGCACCGGACGAAGTAGAGGATGTATATTTAAACGCAATTCTGATTTTCTGTCCGTCATAAGCGGAAAGAGAATTTGGTCCGGAATTGGTAAATACACTATTAGCAGTAGGTAAATTTGCATTAATTTGCGTCCAAGTTGTTGAGTTGGGATTTCCCGCATAATTGGTGGTTACAAATACTTGAATCGGGTCTCCGTTAAAGTTTTTCCAAGCATCAAACGAGAAAGAACAATTGGTTTTGCCTGCAAGATCTATTTCCGGTGAAATCAGCCAATCTTCATTGGCATTATTGCTTCCGTTGGCAAAACCGTTCATTGCGGCGCAAGGAGCAGGAACTCCAAAATTAGCGATATTCCAAACTTGCGCACCGGTAACACTAACGACAATCCAATTTGAGAGATTTGTAAATCCTTCATTGAAAATAACTTGCGGAGGAGCAGAACCATCACATCTTAATCCGTTCATATCCAATTCGTTTGGATTTCTCACCCATATTTGATAATCTCCATTGAAAACGCTGAGTACTCCGATAAGCGAACCTTTTCCGGACGGAGTAGCCTGCGATGCAAAAGTGGCTTGATTGGCTGTTCTTACCAAAATAGTTCCTCCGTTGCAATCTCTTAAAGTTCTGTTTGTAGCAGAAGTTCCTGCAAATGGTTGTCCGGCACTGGCATCATCAAATTCTACATCATTAAACCGCACTAATTTTCCTAAGTGTGCATCCAAATTCGGGGAGTTTGCGATGGTAAGAACGGTTGGTTCTAACGGGGCATTTTCGTTGTTATCAAAAACGTATTTGTAGATTTGATTTTCCGGAATATCTCCAAAAACACCGCTAACTAATGCTCCGAGATGAATTTCACCGCTAACTAACGACACATAAAGGTCTTTTGCGGCAATGGTAACTTTCTCGCCGATTTTATATTTCTGATTCAAATATAGACCTGTTTTGTTCAATCTTACACGAAGTCCGCCGGTTTCGTCTTGAACATAAATTACTCTAAACAAGTTATTTGTATCGTCATTGCCTACCACAGTTGCCGTAACATTAAGGTCTTGTGTAATTTGTGATAAAGTTCCCGTCAATACGTTTTTAATATCTTGAATATTAGCATTGTCCGCAGGCGGATCAAGGCTTGGAGCGGGAGTTCCGTCGCATCGGTCGTGAATCATATCCGCAGTATCGTTTAAATCTCTGATATACAACTGATTGTCGGTATTAAATTTGCTGAATATCGCAATTATTGATCCTTTTCCTGTTGGAAGATATTTGTTATAAAAACTGGCAAACCCGCTGTTTCTCAAAATTATGGTGTTTGGTGTTGGAGTGCTGCAATCTTTTAAAGTTCTGTTTACGGTTTGTTCGAGTACGGCATAAGGTTCACCTATAAGATTGCTGTCAAATTCTACATTATCAATTTTTATTAAGGCTCCGATTAAATCGGGATTGCTGTTAAGTTCAGCAAGCGTCATTACTTTTGGAACGATTTCAACCAATGGATCGCAACCTTTGAAGAATGCGGCATTGAATTTCGCTTCCGGAATTCTTCCAAATTCAATAACTTGGGTTGTTTGGTTTCGAACTAAATCTCCCAATTGAACAACATTTCCGAACTGTCCGATATAAAGACCTTTCAGTTTAATGAAAATTTTTGAACCAACGGGAAAATAAGTGTAGGTATCCGTTACATCTACGCTCAGTGTGAAACCTTGTGTCGGATTTTTCGGGTCGTCTTGAATATAAATATATTTAAATATATTCCCCGATTCGTCGGAAGAATTCACATAACCCGTCAAAATCCAATCTTCTGTAATCTGAATGGCTGAACCTGTGTAAAGTGCTTTTATATCCGCGATGGTTTTGATATTTTCGGTAAAGTTAAAACATTCCACAGGCGGATTGCTGAACTCATCATCGTGAACACATCCAAAATTAATTGCCGAGAAAACAAGGGCAATTAAAAACATTTTTAAAATTTTAAGTGTTTTCATTTTATTTTTTACTTTTTTTATTAATTATAATTTTTTTTAGAATCTTAAATAAACATTGGTGAAGAAAGATATTCCTCTGTCATACCATAATTTTGGTGCAAACGTTCTCACCGGTCTTTGAGAATCTCTGTAGAAATCATCAAAGTTTGCGTTTCTGCCTTGTTCGAATCCGCCGGTTACATAATTTCTGTTGTTCAAAACATTATTGACAGTCGCACTGATTCCCAATCGGTATTTTCCGATGAGGAAAGATTTCCCGATGTTGGCGTTCAGCATAAACTGGTCGTCAAATTTTTCTTGTTTTAATAATGCTCGCACATTTTCTTCGGTAGCGTTTGGATAAGTGATGTTTGATCCCGGAATATGGGTGAAATTTGCTGTTCTCGGCAATGCGGAAAAATCGAGATAATTTCCGGCTAAGAAATTTCCGGTTACGCCGACCCACCAAAATTTCGGAGAATTGTATCGAAAACCGAGAGAATAGCCTTGTTGCGGAGTTCCGGCAACTTTATAGTTTTTGATGTAAGCCGGACCTAAGTTTTGCATTCCGTTTTCTGAAGTTTTATCGGAAGTGAAATAAACATTAGGGTTGTTGGTGTACACATATTGTCCCAAACTCGCTACTGCATTTACTGTAATTGTGGGCGAAACTTTAATTTCCGCACCCAATTCTCCGCCCAAATATTCTTTGTTCGCATTGGAAAGAATTTCCGCTACGAATACATCTTCGTCAGATGTTCCCCCGGCAGCTGTTTCTACGGCAAGTCCTTGTGCATAGTATCTTGAAATTTCCGTAACATTTTGCATTGAAGTATAATATCCGGTGAGTCTCCATTTTAAAATCTGACCTCTGTGAACGTAACTCAATTCATTGGAATTGATGATTTGGCTTTTCAAATCGGGAGTGATTTCATTGGAAAGTCTCGGATTCACGAATATTTCGTTCAAAGTCGGCGCAAGGCTGAACAATGCTCCGGTGTAAACCAAAAAGTTTTTGCCGTCGAATCGGTATTCCACTCTTGCTTTCACGCCGAAATCCCAAGATTGATACAAATCGCTTTCACCTTTGGAAGTGTTTAGGTAAAGGTAATGTCTGTATTGTCCGTCTCTTTGAGATTCGGAATAATTAAGCAAAACCGAACCCGTAACATCCCATTTGTCCAAAGTTACGTTAGTAGAAAAATTTCCGGCGTAGGAATCTCGGTAAAGCATATAGTTGTATTCCATTCTGTCGCCCTCGCGAACTTCGACATTCGGGTCGTCTTGATTATATTTTCCATACTCGCGCGGATTGCCACTGTTTCCGTTAAAGTCATAATCATCCACATTTAAAGCGTATTTTCCGCCGAGCAAATCATTCAATCTTCTGTAATTGTCGGATTGAAGTTTTTGATAATTAAAGTTGGCGTTAAATTTCCAGTTGGATGCAAATTGAGTATCGAAATGAGAATTGATATTCAATGTTTTATCGTCGTTCACATCTTGAACGGTGTAATATACAGCGTGTGCGCCTTTTTGATTTTGATTATAATTTTGTTGATACAAATTATCCCAATCAATTTGAGTAGGCGTAAGTTGTCCTGTTTTCCACAATTCTGCCCTTTCATTATATTCAGTATTGAGTATATTTAATTGATCATCTGTAAATTCCGCAGGAACATCAATAAAACTGTTTCCATAATACACAAAACTCGGCAATTTTCTGTAATAAACAGGACTCGGACTACGGGTATTAAACCAATCCAATCTTCCGCGTTTATCCGAACCGAACTGATAAGATGCGGTGGTATTCAATTTTGAATTTTTTCCCATTTTCCAGTAATGCGAAAGTTGAAATATCGGCTCAAAAGTTTTCCGAACTCTTTCGCTGCGTTTTTCGCCATCATACCAGCCCCAATAGGAATTGTAGTTTTTCCCCATCAAATCGTAGATTTCCTGTGTGTTCGGGCTGTTGGTCGCTCTGTAAGTCGGTGCTCCGAAAGCGGTGAGATTAATGGCGTGTTTCCCGCCGGCAAATTGTTTTTCAATGGCTCCGAAATAGGCGTAGGAATCTTGATAAGTTCCGTCTATCACGCCTTCTTCAGCCCATCTTCTGCTTCCGGAAAACGTGAACGCCCAGCCGGAACTCAATAAACCTGTGGAATAGGTTGCCATCACTCTGTGGTCGTAGCTTCTGTTCGTGAAAGAATACGCCAATGAAGTTCCTTTTCTGAAAGACGATGCCCGCGTGTTGTAATAAACCACGCCGCCCAAATTTCCGAAAGCGAAATCGGAAGGCATAATGTTTTCGGCAGATTCGTACGGATATCTCGTGATGTCGTTCAAGCCGCCCCAATTTGAAAAATCAATTTTTCCGTCGTCGTTTTTAGACATTGGAACGCCGTTGAACAAAATGTCGCTGTAGCGGTTGTCCACGCCTCTCGCTCGAAACCAATACGCACCCAAATCGAATGCGGCAACCCTCGAAAAAGCGTCTCTTCCGGAACTTAACAATCCTACGGTCGGCTGCATCGAACTTTCGTCGTCATCCGAGGAAGCATCGTCCAAAATGGTTACGCCCATATCGGTTACGTTTAAAGATTGGTTCATCACGACTGCACCCAAATCTTTTTTCTTTTCATCGCTTATATCAAATGTGATGACTTTTGTTTCGTAATTCATTTTTGAAACAACCACTTGGTATGTGCCGGGTTTCAAGTCCACAAATTGAAAATAACCGATTTTGTCTGTGGACACTCTTTCGTCTGTCCCGACAAGATCTACATCTGCGTTTTCCACAACATTTCCCTGAGCGTCTTTCACATAAGCAAAAACCGTAGTTTGCGCCCACATCAAAGAGCCGAGAAACATCATAAGAAAAGAGAATGCTAACGATTTTTTAATCATAACTTTATCTAATTTTCTCTATTTTCTATTATAATTAATACTTTGCAAATGTAAGGAAAATTAAGAAAAGTTGTATTTTTTTTGGAAAAATCGGATTCAGATAGATTCCACCCCAAAAGTTATAAAATAGTATTCAATAGAAATAAAAGGGCAGCAAAGCGTCTCCTGCTTTATCTCGTACAGATTTATTGAAAGTCTTTATTTCCTACTCGTTTCTTTCAGAGATTTATTCAATTTCCAAAAATGCGAGCCTTTCCAGAAAAACGTGAGAAACATTCCCAAAAATAAAAATCCGTAGCCGATATAACTGATGAGTGTTCCCCACCAATCGTGGTTTACGGAAAGTACCGTTCCTTTTCGGTCGGGAGAAAAACTCGCTTGAAAAAAGCGGTAGCCTTTGTGATTGAGAACGTGATTCATATAGATTTTAAAGGGCATTTCCTTGCCGTCGTCCAAGATTTTTATGTGGCTTTCGTAGGCACTCGGCGATGAACTTCCGGGATAAGTTTCCATCACAAATTTGTCTAATTTCAAAGAAAACGGCGCGTTGTAAATTTTCGGTCCGAAACCCAAAATCACGTTCATTCCGTCTATATTAATTTGTCTGAAAACATTCGGATTTCCTTCTTCCACAGGCAGATTCACGAGTTGTTTGGTGTTTTTGGTTTTCACTTCCACCGTCAGCAAATCCGGCAGATTTTTATCTTTATTTTTATCGCCTTCAAAAGTCATCAAACTTCCTTTTTGCAAGCCTTCGGGAACTACAATTCGCAAATCGCCGATGTTGTAAAGACTTCTGAGAACCAAAGGTTGAAATTCGTCTTTTTTCACAGTTCCGGTGGCTTGCGTTGCCATCGTCATAAAATCCGCATCCACAGGCGTTTTTATAAAAAGATTTTCGTTTTCTTTTCTAAATTCCACAGCACCGTCAATCGCTCGATTGAAAGAAATCAACATTCCGCCGATGTTTTGGGTTTCGCCGGAAGCGAGGTAAAAATTTTCTCGCCCGCTATTTCCCGCAACCACGAAATGCAAATATTCTTTTCCGTTTTCATCGGCGAGCAAACTATCTTTTTTCCGTTGAACATAATCTACGGCTTTCACTTCCAATCGGGTTCCGAAATAATCGTATTTTGCGCGGAAATTTTTATGAAGCGGCGACATCAAATACGGAACTTCACGATAAGTTTGCGGTTCGTTTCCGGGTCTTAAAATATTGATTTTGAAATAGTTTTTGCTCGAAATGATCTCGTTGGAAGTTTCGCCTTCGCGAATGTGCATCGTTCCTTCAAAACTGATGTATCGCGTAACGGCACCGCCGATGAAAATTAAAATAAACGCCAAATGAAACATCAAAACCGACCATTTTTCTTTTCGCCACAATCGGTATCGCCAAATATTTCCTATGAAATTGATAATCAATAGAAACATAATCAGTTCAAACCATTTTGCCTCGTAGATTAAGGCTTTTGCGGTTGGCGTTCCATAATCGTTTTCCACAAAAGTGGCGACTGCCATCGAAACGGCGAAAACAAAAAGCAAAACCGCCGTTGTTCTCGTGGAAATCAATATGTTTTGGAGTTTTTTCATTGGAATTTTTTGTAAAATGTATTAATGATGATTTTAAAGATTTAATTAAGCATTTAAAAATTGAACCTCGTATCTCGCAACTCGAACCTCGTAACTCGTAACTCGCAACTCGTAACTCGAATCTCAACGCTTGCAAAAATAGGAAATTAGACTTTGAGAAAAAAGACGAAAAATGAAAGAAAACGGCAAAGCAAAATACATTAACATTATACAAAAATCAAAACCTGCTCAAAATTCCCCAATGTATTTTCGTGTCTGCGAATTTGATTTGATTTGAAAACTCGCTGCCGTTGGAAATTTGAAACGTCATCAATCCGATGGGCAAAAAGAAATTGAACCCGAATCCGAAACTGTACAATTTTGGTTTGGCGTTCACGATTTTATTGTTGAATTGTCCGTATTGCAAAAACACGTCAAAAAACGCCTGTTCGCCGATTAAATATCGGTATTCCGCATTTCCGTAGTAATAAAAATCGGCGTAAAGTGAATTTTCATTAAATCCGCGCATCGAATTCCAACCGCCGAATTTCAGCAATTCGTTTGTGGTGAATGAATTATCGGAATTTAGCAATGCAGATTCGCCTTTAAAATTCAGCCAATGGCTTCCGGAAAGTTGAAGATTGTGTTCCGCAAAAGCATAAAAATACGTCTGTTTTGCTTTGATGTTTTCCTGCGAATAATTGGTGGAAAGCAAATCCGTTTCCGCGCGAAACCTTGTTCTGTAAAGCATCAGCGGATTTTCCGAAGGCTGCACAAATTCATACCAAACGCCGAATCCTTTTCTGCTGTAATCTTTGCCTTGAGTGTAAAGCGAATCCAAAATCACGGAATTTTCAAACGTTCCGCGAACGCCGATTTTCTGCCGATTGTTCAAATGATAATAAATCGCCGGCTGAAATTTCACATTCGCATAAGTGGAATCTTGGCGATAAATATTCAGGTTTAAATTCAGCCCGACGTTGGATTTCAAAACGTACGGAATATCGGTTTGAAGGTTGAACGTTTGCCCTTTGTCGGGATTTCGTTGCCAATAAAGATTGATGTCTTCAAAACCGTTGAACATATTTCTGAAATTCACATTCAGCGTTCCGTTGAACGTAAATTTTTCCTCTTCATCGTTCCCAAAACCGATGACACCGTCAAAAGTATTGGCTTTTTTCTTTTGCAGAAACAAAAATATTTTCGTGGAATCTTTTGTGAAAAGCGTTTGCGGCGGCTTTTCCAACGCTACAAAAAGGTGATTTTGAAGGCTTTGATGGATGGCATCCACATTTTTGCGGTCGTATTTTTTTCCGCCATATTCTTTTTCTAAATTTTTCACGAAACGTTTGGGAACTTTTTCGTAGCCTTTCATCACAAATCCGTTGATTATCCTCTGTTTACCATAGTTTACGGAGATTTCCACTTTCGGAATTTCATTTTCCCGTCCCAGATATTTCGATTTCACGCGGCTGAATGTAAAACCTTGATCCACCAATTTTTCGTTAATATTTTTTTTAAGCGAATCGAGATTTTTGGTAACGAAAACCGGTTTCAGTTTTAATGCTTTGGCTAAAGAATCCGAGAGTTTCACTTCCGCTTCGTTGTAATTTTTGCCTTTATCAAAGAGAATTTTTGTGGAATTTTCCGAAGTTTCCACCGATAAAACTTTGGTAAAATAATAATTGTTTTCCACCAGCGAATCCAAAAATTTCGCTGCCGACAGCGAATCGGGTTTTGCAAATTCTTTTTTCGTCTGCACGTCCGTCAAAATAAAATTCGCTTCTTGAGCAAACAAAAAACTTGAAAAAAACACGAACAATAAAAAGATTGCCGACTTAATATCCATTACGATTAAAACAGAAATTGCAACAAATTTATTGTTTTTCGGACTTTTGCTTTTGGTTTATTCAAAATTTATCTGAGTAGATGATGTTTATGAAAATGTAATCCACCATTTTAGAATCTGTTTAAATTTTTGGCTAAAGCCGACGGAAAAAATTTTAAAAAGCAGGCTAAAGCCTGCCCCTGTTCTTCCTCAGAACAATGATTTCTTTTCAGGATTTTTCTTGTGATACCTTGTGAATTATTGTTTTGTCATACGGAATGTTCAAATTTAAACAGACTCTTATTTAGTTGAAAACGCGAGTTTGAAAAATCAGCATATTGCAATTTTTTCCACTCTTTTTTCATGTCTGCCGCCTTCAAAATCAGTAGTCAAGAATTTTTTTACAATTTCCAAGGCGAGTTCCTTTGCGATGAATCTCGCTGGAAGCGCGAGTATATTTGCATTGTTGTGTTGCCTTGCCAATTCTGCCAATTCAGACATCCAACACAATGCACAACGTATTTTTTGATGTTTGTTTGCTGTTATTGAAACGCCTTGTCCACTACCGCAAACCAAGATTCCAAATTCGTTTTCACCGTTTTCTATGGAACTTGCGGCAGGGTGTACAAAATCCGGATAATCCACGGAATCAGAGGAGTAGGTTCCGAAATCCGTGATATGATATGTTTCGGCAAGTTGTTTTTTCAGATATTCTTTCAGTTCAAAACCGGCGTGATCAGCAGCGACAGCAAGTTTTTTCATCGATTTATTTTTTAATTTTTAAATAAAGAACAAAGATAGTGTTTTATTATATATGATATCATTAATGACACTAAATTCAGGAAAACGCATTAAAATTTTAAATATTTATAACAAATAAATTAAATATGTTTAGTGGTTTCTAAATATTTAAGTACAATTTTAACACAAAGAATTTTTAAAAAGATTTGAAAATATTTTAAACGCAAAGTCGTTTCACTATGCAACCGGAAAAACGCATTAAGAGAACGCAAGCCTTTGCTAAAAATGCCTTTGCGTTTTCAAAAAATCAAGATAAAAATATGGCGAAATCCTTTGCGTTAAAAAAAGATGGCGAATTAACATTTTTAATGCGTTTAGCCTGTTGCTTGGTAACCGAAAAAAGGATTTTCAAACTGAATGCCTGTTTTGTATAATAATCCACATTTTCTCGGAAAAATATCAGGAGTGCAAATTATAATTACTTATCTTTGGCAGGGAAATATTTAAAGGCGAGAGACTGTAACGATATCGAAAGTCTTACGTCGAGAACGCTTTTTCACGGGCTAATTAAGCGCCCCTATATAAAACACTGATTTATAATAAATTATAGTATACGGATGAATTTACATCTCTTAAAGATTTTATAAAAATCATTTAATTTGCATCAATTAATGAAAATATTTTTCATCATAATTTTTCTGTTTATTTCGATATTTTCGTTTTCGCAAATTCCGGAAGATACGCTTCAAGTCGAGGAAAATTTGAAAAAAGATACCATTTTTTCGGCGGTTCCGAAATCCGAAACCAAAATTGTTTCCAATATCGAATTGCAAAACAATCCCGAATACCAAGAAAATAATAATAAAACCGATGAACAAACCGCTGACACGCCGTCGAAAACCCCAAAATTAAATGCTACAAAAGCCGGTTTGTATTCTGCGGTTCTTCCCGGATTGGGGCAATTTTACAACAAAAAATATTGGAAAATCCCGATTGTTTGGGGAGCAGTCGGAACCGGAGTCGGAATTGCAATTTGGAATGAAAATCAATACAAACGATACAGAACCGCTTTTGTAGCCGAACTGAACGGACTTCCGCACGAATTTTCGGACATTCCGGGAGTTACCGCCGATGCGCTCGGAAGAGTGCAAGACCGAGCAAAAAGGCAACGCGATTACGCCATCGCAATCACCGGTTTAATTTACGTTTTGAATATTGTGGACGCCGTGGTTGATGCCCATTTGTACGAAGGAAAACACGATCCCGATTTGACGTTGCAACCTACCGTAATCTACGACGAATTTGCGCTCCAAAACACAAAACCGGGCTTGAGTTTGAGGTTGAAATTTTGAGGTTTGAAGTTAAATTGTTGAATAACAGAAAAATAATTTTAAAATAAAAACAAAAAAATGCAAAACATTGTCCAATTTATTTTACCAATTTATTTCGTTATTTATTTCGGAATTGCCTTTGTTTTAAAATCGATAATCGTAGCAAAACGGATCGGGAAAAACCCGAATGTTCTGCCGAAAGACGACAGTGCCTACGGATTAATCGGATTTTATTTTAAACTGCTACTCATCATCATTTTTGTTTATACCATCATTTACGCATTTTTCCCGAAAGGGCAAGAATATTTTTTCCCAATCGAACAGTTTAATAATTTGATAGTCAAATATATGGGGTTTTCATTTTTATTAATTTCACTCGTTTGGACTATTGTTGCACAAAACAATATGAAAAATTCATGGCGCATCGGAATTGACACAGAAACCCGAACAGAATTGGTAACACACGGACTTTTTTCCATTTCCCGAAACCCGATTTTTTTTGGAATGATTCTCTCTTTAATCGGTTTATTTCTCACCACTCCAAATGCTTGGACTTTTTTATTTCTAATTCTGGGCTATGTTCTCATCCAAATCCAAATTCGCCTTGAAGAAGATTTTTTAACCCAACAGCACGGACAAAAATATGTAGAATATAAACAAAAAGTGAGGAGATTGATATGAAAGCATCAAAAAAAAGCAAAAGACAAAAAATAGAAATTGGATAAGGAAATGCAGAATAAAATGTTGGACACTTATGATTATAAAATTTAAATTAACTTTTTGATTTTCATTTTTTTAACCTTGCTATCACATCAATTCCGCCTTTGGTTTTATCGCCGATTTTGCAGAGAATTTCGGAATTTAAAGGAATAAAAACGTCCATCCGAGAACCGAATTTTATAAAACCAAATTCGTGTCCGGCTTTTGCCGAGTCGCCTTCATTGCAGTAAAAAACAATTCTTCGGGCAACATAACCCGCAATTTGGCGGAAAACAATTTTATGATTGGCGAAACCTTCCACAGCCACGGTAGTTCTTTCGTTCAGTTCTGAAGATTTTTCGTGCCACGCAACCAAATATTTTCCAGGATGATATTTTTTGTAAACCACCGTTCCCGAAACCGGATATCTGCAAATATGAACATTCAGCGGCGACATAAACACCGAAATCTGAATACATTTTTCTTTCAGAAATTCGTTTTCTTCCACTTCTTTTATCATCACCACTTTTCCGTCCACAGGCGCAACCACGTTTTCCGTGTGTTCTTTAATATCCCGATTCGGAACGCGGAAAAACCAAAACACCAATCCGTATAATATCAACAGCGGAACGATGGCTAAAAGCGACCATATTTTCAGAAAATAAATCGCCAAAAAACTTAAAACAATAATTAAAATCGTAGCAACTGTGATGCTTCCCTTGCTTTCTTTGTGTAGTTTCATTTTATTTGAGATGCGGGTTTCAAGGGTTGCAAATTACGAATTATTTGATAATTTCAAGTTTAAAACTGCGAGGCGTTTGATTTTTTCAGCTTTAAAAAAATCTTTAAATCTTTGAATCCAACAAAAAATACAAATACACCGCCGGAACGCAAATTAAAAAACTGTCTAATCGGTCTAAAATTCCGCCGTGCCCCGGAATGATATTTCCACTGTCTTTCGCGCCGAAAGTTCGTTTCAGTTGGCTTTCCGTCAAATCTCCGATTGGCGCAAAAACGGAAACTAAAAATCCGACTATCAGCCAATTTCCGCGCAATTCGGGAAAATATTTTTCAATAAAAAAAGATAAAATTAAAGTTAGAATCACGCCGCCTGCAAAACCTTCCCAAGTTTTTTTCGGCGAAATTTTCGGTACCATTTTGTGTTTTCCAAACAACATTCCGCTGATGTATGCAAAAGTATCGCTGCTCCAAATCAGGATGAACAGGAAAAAAATTTCTAAAGAAAATGTGTGATATTCCGTAGAAAATTTCGGCAAACCCAACGCGAAACCGAACGGAAGCGATGTGTAAACCACCGTAAAAATCAGTTTTCCGTTTTCGTGGTAAAGTTCTTTCGGAAATCTGAACAGCGTTATGGTGGCAATCAAAATCAATGAAAGTGCCAAAATTTCGGAAGTATTAAAATTAAAATCAAATCCGTGATGAAAAAATCTTTTGGAAAATCGGTAGAAAACGATGGCAACAATCGGGAAAACCGCCCATTTTTCCCAACCGTTGTCGAATTTCATAATTTTGATGCATTCCCAAACGGAAACCGCCAGAAAAAAGGTGATTAAACCGTAGAAAAGTTGATGTTGCTCCACGAGATTCGGGGAAATTTTGTTGATTAATTCCGAACCGAGCGATGTGGTGCAAAGAATAATTACCAAACAATAAATTATTCCGGAAATGCTGCGCTGTATTAGGTTTTTGTCCATCTTTCTTTTTTGCTTTTTAGCAAATCGTCAAAATTTTTAGTTTTTTCGGGATTATTGAAATGGCTTTCCATACGCTCGTCTAATATTTTTTTATGCCAATCCGGAATATCAAAATTCTCAATTTCTTCTTCAATTTCCTCGGTAGCGATAATTTCGTTAAAGATGTTCAAAATCCTGTCGTCCGCGTGGTCTATAAATTCGTGGATTCTTTTTTTAAGGTCTGTTGCAGTGTCCATATTCTACGATTTTTTTTTTTAGCCAATCGCCCAATCAATCTTCGAGCAAAAGTAAGAAAAGTTTTGTATTCGTTTTGTTCGGAGCATCCAATTTCGACTGATTTCCACTGATGGAAGTGAGGTTTTTGATGTTTGGTTTTCGTTTCATTTTCGCCATTGCATCGTTTAAATTCGGAACAATTTGTGAAATATTTGCCATAATGATGATTTTTTCCGGCAATTTTGAGGATTGATAATGCAAAATATTGTTCGCGGAAAGCATAATTCTGCCGTCAAAAGCGATGAGATATTCGCAGGTGATAAACGCCGCATCATTGAAAGATTCCAATTCCGAAGTGGAAGAAATATTGATTGCGTTCAGAAAATTTTTCAAATCTTTGTCCCAGCAAAACACCGATTCTATGAGTTCCACATTTGCGATTTGTTTCAAAACATGCAATGCTTCGGCTTCATCGGCGCAATAATTAAAAAAACCGCCGGAATGTGTAAAAAGATGAGCAAATTTGTAGTCGAGATCTGCATTTTTCAGCGAATCTCCCAACTTTACCAAATCCTGAGTTTCCTTTTCTTCAGGCTGATTGATAATGATTTTGCCCAGAATTTTCTTTAAAAAACTCAAACTTTACGAATTTTGAACCAACAAATATAATCTTTAATTGGCATAAATAAATTTTTTGTGTAAAAAAAGTAACCAACAGATTCAACCCCATTACAGATTTAATCGGCTAATGCAATTTTTTTACCGATTAAAGATTATTTTCTCTCTCTTGAAAAAAGTTGTGTAGAACAGAAAAAAAATCCATGAAATTCATGTGATTTTAGGAAATTTTTTATGCCAAAGCCACAAAATACAATAAAAATCCGCGGAAATCTTGTACAATATGTATCATCAGCGTGAAAATCCAAAATAATTTTCTACATTTGTTTCAATTAATCCCAAACAACAAAACACAATAAAAAATCTGTGTCATCTATGTAATTCGGGGAAATAGAAAAACAGAAATTTTAAACACCTCTCGGCAATTTCAAAACTCTCCAATTCTGTTTTCAAAACTTTCAAAGGCGGATTTTAAAACTTTGCACAGATAATTTTAATAACGACAATCAAAAAAATATGACGGAATCACAAACATTTCAATACACCACAGACGCTTTTCATTCCTCCGGAAACGATATTTTGGTTCTCGGAATCGGGAATTATTTAATGGGCGATGAAGGCGTTGGCGTTCAATTCGTTCAAAATTTAGACACTTCAAAATTTCCCGAAAACATCAGTTTTATAGACGGCGGAACCGGAGGTTTCACATTAGTTCCCTACATCGAAAGCCACAAACACGTCATCATCGTGGATGCAACGATGGACGGCAAAGAAGAAGGCACAATTTCCCTTTTAAAACCAAAGTTTTCAGACGATTTCCCCGTTTCGCTCAGCGGACACAATTTCGGACTGAAAGATATGATGGACATCCTCACATTTGTAGACAAAATGCCTGAAATTCATCTCTTTACGATTACAATTTCCAAAATGGAACCGATGGATTTGGAACTCTCTCCAAAAGTTGCCGCCGCCATTCCGAAAGTAACCGAAATGGTTTTGGAATTGATTAGAAAAATCAAAAGTAAATAAACCGCATGCGGTTTATCAATGGTTTAATATGCATATCACATAGAGAAATCATGTGCGGTTTTTGTACGAAAAAATCGCGTATATTTATCGTTTAAGAAATCTGAAAAAAATAAAATCTGCGGTTATCCGTATAATCTGCACCATCTGCGTGCTAAAACCAAAAATCAAAAAAAATGCAAACCTCGGAAATCCATATCAGCGGTCGCGTTCAGGGCGTAGGTTTTCGTCCGTTTATTTTCAATTTGGCAGAAAAATTCGGGTTGAAAGGTTTCGTTTCCAATGACAGGAACGGTGTGATTATCGTGGCTCAAGGTGAAAATATAGAAAATTTTTATAAGGAAATTTTTAACCAAAAACCGAAATCTGCGGAAATTATTTATTCCGAAATTAAAGAGATTGAAACCACCGAAATTTTCGCCGATTTTTTCATTAAACCGACCGAAAAAAATATCGCGGTGGATATTCCGCTCACCCCCGATTTTGCAACCTGTGAATCCTGCGAAAACGAATTGTTCGATGAAAAAAATCCCAGATATTTTTATCCGTTCACCACTTGCACACAATGCGGACCGCGATATTCCATCACCAAAAAATTCCCTTTCGAGCGCGAAAATACAGCGATTGACGTATTCAAAATGTGCCCAAACTGCTTGCAAGAATACCAAAATCCGGACGATGTTCGTTTTCATTCGCAAACCAATTCCTGCCCGAAATGCGGAATCCAAATTTGGCTGAAAGACAATGCCGGAAACGAATTTAAGGCAAACAATAAAGAAATTTTTGAAAAAATGGCGGCGGAATTGCAAAACGGAAAAATCATCGCTGTGAAAAATACCGCCGGATATTTGCTGATGTGCGATGCCACCAATTCCAAAGCGGTTTCCGAACTTCGAAAACGCAAACGCCGACCCACGAAACCATTCGCCGTTTTGTTCCCGAATATTTCCGAAATGCAACAATATTTAGAAATTTCCGAAACGCAAATCGAAAGTTTTAAATCCTCCGAAAGTCCGATTATCATTAGTAAAATTAAAAATCCCAAAGATTTGGCAATCACCGAAATTTCACCGAATATGAATACGGTCGGCGCGATGTTTCCGTATTCCGGAACGCTGAAAATACTTTCCAAAACTTTCGGAAAACCTTTGATTGCCACGAGCGCGAATTTTCACGGTTCGCCGATTTGCGCAAATACCGATGAAGCCGAGAAAACTTTGGGAGAAATCGCCGATTTTTTTCTGCACAATTCTTTGGAAATCCGGCACGCACAAGACGATTCCGTCATCAAATTTTCTCCGAAACACCGGCAGAAAATCGTATTTCGGCGGTCGCGAGGTTTTGCACCGAATTATTTTTTTGCAGAGCAACTTTCCGAACATAATCCCGATAAAAACAAAATTTTGTGTTTGGGCGGCGATTTGAAAAATACATTTTCCGCAGTTCCGAACAATCACGTTTACATCAGCGAATACATCGGCGATTTGGCGAATTTTGAAACCTACGAAAGATTTGAAAAAACCATAAAATCTTATCTTAAAATTTTTAACTTTTTACCCGAATTTATTTTAAAAGATTCTCATCCAAAATACGAAAATCAAAAGATACTTTCAGAATTTCCCGATGCTAAAATCGTGGAAATCCAGCATCACAAAGCGCATTTTGCCGCGATTTTGGGAGAGAAAAACCTGTGGAAAAAAGACAAAATTTTGGGAATAATTTGGGACGGAATCGGTTTCGGAGCAGAAAATGAAATTTGGGGCGGCGAATTTTTTATGTATGAAAATGGTGAAATTTCCCGCGCAGCCCGATTGGAAAATTTTGCGTGGATTTTGGGCGACAAAATGTCTAAAACCCCGAAAATATCTGCACTTTCCATCAGTAAAAACAATGAAAATTTAAAAGATTTTTTTGATGAAAACCAGTGGAAAATCTACACCAATCTCATCGAAAAATGCGACATAAAAACGTCTTCGATGGGAAGGTTTTTTGATGCCGTTGCTTTTATTTTGGGCTATCGCGAAACGATTTATTTTGAAGGTGAAAGCGCGATGTGGTTGGAAAAAATTTCCAATGAAATCTATGAATCTCATCAATTTAATGTAAATAATTGTGAATTAACGGATTATCTCGAAACCGAAAAATTTAATTCGGAACTTCCGGTTAAAATGCTGTTCGACAAAATTTTAGACGAGAAACTTTCGGGGAAAAATTCCGGAGAAATCGGTTTGAATTTTCATTACACTTTAATAAAATATATCGAAAAAACAGCGGAAAATTTTCACGCAAACGCCCTTACTTTTTCCGGAGGCGTTTGGCAAAATGCACTTTTAATTGACTTGGCAACAGACGTTTTGTCGCCGAAATTCAATCTTCATTTCCACGAAAAACTCTCTCCGAATGATGAAAATATTTCTTTCGGACAGTTGAATTGTTTTTTGAATTTGATGAAAAAAATATAAATCACACAAAATCAAATAAATATTCGTTTTCAAACGAATGTAAACGATAATAAATATTTTTCTACCGAATAATTTTTTGCTTTCTTCCAATCTTTGCAGCAGAGATTTCGGAAACATAAAAATCACCAAGTCCGAAGTCTGAATGTTTAACTTTAAATTTTTATTATTATGTCTTTAAGAAACAGAGTCACATTGGTTGGCAGAACAGGAAAGGAAGTTGAAATCGTAAACTTC
>JAITMJ010000002.1 GCA_031277475.1 Flavobacteriaceae bacterium | reverse complement strand
CTTGGTTTGATAACGACAGAAGATTATGTAGAAATTACGAACTATTAACGAAAAATTCAGAAAATATGGTCAAATTATCCGCTATAAGATTATTGTTGAATAAAATTTAAACAGGCTCTGAAATTTTGGGATGATAAATGTCAGAGATGTGGGTTTATAAATTTAAAAAATGTGTCGTTTTTGACAGACACAATCTGAAATATTTTTTAATTAGTTCATTACCAGCGATTTACGGTCGATAAAAAAGAACGAAACTTTAGAAAAAATCACGGCAATCTATCAACAAGAAAACCGTGCGAACCGACCTTGTGAACGATAAATTCCACTCCGATTTTCAGAACTTGTTCCGTCTTTTTACACCACTGCATCGAGAGTTTGAGTTGTCCACCGAAAATCGAAGCACTGATTTTTCAAACCCTCATCAATTCTTCCGCCTGTTTCCGAGCGGCTTCCGTGATTTGCGATCCGGAAAGCAGTTGCGCGATTTCTTGAAGTTTTTCTTCGGAATTTAAAGCAATGATGTCCGATTTTGTTTTTCCGCCGATGTCCGTTTTCAGAACTTTGTAGTTGTTGTCGCCTTTTGCAGCCACTTGCGCCAAATGTGTAATCACAATCAGTTGCATATTTTCCGCCATTTCTTTCATCATTTTTCCGGTTTCGTCTGCAATTTTTCCCGAAACACCGGCATCAATTTCATCTAAAATCAACGTTGGAAGTTCTGCGTTTTCCGCCATTATTTTTTTCACCGCCAACATCACGCGCGAACGCTCGCCGCCGGAAATTGCAGATTGAATCGGCTTGAGCGGAAATCCCGAATTTGCCTGAAACAAAATTTCGATATTTTCTGTTCCGAAATTTGTAAATTGTTGATTTTCATTTAATTGAACTTTTGTTTTGGCTTTTTCCAAACCGAGATGTTTCAGCAAGGATTCCATTTTTTCGACGAAAACAGGAATACTTTTTCGGCGATTTTCCGAAAGTTTTTCCGAAAGTTTTTTTAAAGATTTTTCCTTTTCGGAAATTTGTTTTTCGAGTTCGGCAATGCTGTTTTCAATCTCCGAAAAACCGCTTTGTTCCTCCGAAATTCGGTTGCGGATTTCCACGAGTTCTTCCACCGAATTTGCGCGATGTTTCAAAAGCAAAGCATTGATTGTGTTTATTTTAGAATTAAGTTCTTCCAGCAATTCGGGATTGTTTTCCATTTTTTCCGCTTCGTTCCGAATTTCGGTAAAAATATCCCGAATTTCGGTAAAATTTTCCTCAAAACGATTGTAGAGTTCTGAAAAATGCTGCGCCAAATCTCGGGTTTTTGAAAATCGGTTTTTCACATCGAGCAGTGCATCGTCAATTCCGATTTCTTCGGCATCAAATCTCGATAAAATTTGCGAGAGGTTTTCGGAAATTTGCTCCGCATTTTCCTGCATTGAAAGTTGGTTTTGCAAATCCTCAAAATCCAAATTATCCAAATTTGCTTCCTGCAATTCGCTTAAAAGAAATTTTTTGTAATCGGCTTCTTTGTTGCCTTCGGAAAGCAGATTTTTCAGTTGTTCGAGTTCTTTTTTCAGATTTTTAAATTCGGAATATTCGCTTTGATAATCGGCAATCAGCGTTTTATTTTCACTCAATCCGTCAATAATTTTAAATTGATATTCTTGCCGAAAAAGATTGGAAGTTTCAAACTGCGAATGGATGTCTATCAGTTGCTCCGAAAGTTCTTTCAAAACGTCCAAAGTTGCGGGAACATCGTTTATAAAAGCGCGGGATTTCCCGTTTGGAAGGATTTCTCGGCGAATGATGGTTTGGGTTTCAAAATCCAAATCGTTTTCATCAAAAAAAGGTTTCAGGTTTTCCGAGATTTGAAATTCGGCTTCTACAATGCTTTTATTTTCAGCATTTTGAATGGATTTTGCATCGGCTCTATCGCCCAAAATCAAACGTAAAGCACCGAGAATAATGGATTTTCCGGCTCCGGTTTCTCCGGTAATCACTTGCAAACCTTTGTTCAAGCGGATTTCCAGCGTGTCAATCAGTGCAAAATTTTGTATGAAAATTCTTGAAAGCATTTGGTAAAGATAAAATATTAAAAACTAAAAACCGAAAAGTTTAAAAACTAAAAGGTTTAAAGACTAAAAATAGGCTAAACGCATTAAAAAAAGTTATCTGTCGCTTTTTTTTATCGCAAAGCGCGAGATTTTTTTCACGCAAGGCAGAAAGGAGCAATATCTTTTTCAATCTATGACTTATTTATTTTATGGGGATTATTGTGCCGCCCTTGCGGGCGGTTCTTGTGGAAGTCGTATTCATCCGTAGGCTGCGCTTCGCTTGCCTACGGTTATGAACATTCGGCTCTCCGAGCCGCTTCTATTCAAATCTTTTTTTTCAATGGAATCGGCGAAACCTTCGGTTTTGCGTGAGGGATGGAAGTGGAAATCCTTTTTTTTGCGGTTGGGATTTTTGCAGAGGCAAAAAAAGATTGAAGCGGACAGCCCGACCCGAGCGGTTGCATTGGTTTGGCGAGGGGCACGCCCAAAAAATAGATAATTGAAACTAAATTTTTGAAATAAAATCTATTTTTTTACATTAAATTTGCTTTACAAAATTTGTGAAAAATGAAAAAACTATTAAAATTTTTAGGAATTATTGTAGCGATAATTCTTGTGTATTGTGCGGTTGCAATTTTGTTTTTTGACAGCCGATATCACAGTGAAAAATCAATAATCATCAATGCTCCGAAAGAAAAAGTGTGGCAAAACGTAAACTCGATGAAAGCCATAAATTCGTGGAGTCCATGGATGGAAATGGATCCGAATATGAACGTGGAATACAAAGGAACAAGCGGAGAAATCGGCGATTATTTTCATTGGAAAGGCAATGAAGATGCAGGAGAAGGCGAAGAAGAAATCACGGAAATTGTTCCAAATGAAAAAATTTCTACAAAAATTCATTTTATGGCACCGATGAACGATAACGCGACCTCCGGCATTCATCTAAAATCCGAAGGAAACAGCACAAAAGTAACTTGGAGTATGGATTTTGAACTCGAAACTTTGATGAAACCGATGAAACCTTATATGAATATGATGATGAATAAAAGTTTTGAAAAAGGTCTGAACACTTTGAAAACGATGTCGGAGAAATAGTTTGACGTTAAAGAAAAACGCCGCATTAAAATAGGTCAAACGCATTAAAAAAAGTGATTTATCGTCTTTTTTTTAATGCAAAGAGATGTTCGCAAAGGTTTTTTAATTGTTCGAGCAGTTTGGCATTATTGATTTTTTTGTTTTTGTAGTCCAAATAAATTCGAATATATTTTTCTGAAGGCTCGAATCTGAACCTATTCCGTAAGCCACGTTTTCGAGTGTTTCCGAATTTGGAAACGGAACTCTCATAATTGTAAGATTTTCCCGATCTATTTGAATATTTTGCGTTTGTATTAGATTGGTGAAGATACAATTTTTTTTGCAACACAATTATTATAATCATTGAATATCAACACCGATAAATTGTTACACACGGAAACTATTTCCATTTGTTCCACTTGGAATCGGTGTCTTTCGGGGAAAGTGTGATGAAAAGGTTTTTCAGATCGCTGATGTTGATTCCGGCGTTGATACCGTTGTTAAAAATATCGAATATTTCGTTTTTTTTGGTGTCGATAAAAATATTCACCGGATAGTTCATTTGAAAATTATTTTCGTAGTATCTCATTTGCAAAAGTGCGTCGGCAATGGCTCTTTTTGCGGAAGATTGATCGGCTTTCGAGAGATTGTCCAAACCGTTGCGATGATAGGTATAAAACGTGGTTCGCAAAGTGTTTTGTTCGGGTTTCATCATATTGTCGATGAGTGCGCCTCGCGTTTTGGTTCCGTCAACCAAAGACCATCCGCCGTATTTTTGATTTTGAGCATTTTGAGAAATTTTCTGCGCTTTTTCAAACCATTGTTGTCCGCCTTTGGATTTGAAACTATCGCCGTCGTAGCCGAGAATCACATAAACATAAAAGCAGATTACGTCCGTCAAATTTTTTCCGGAAAATTGTCTTTCGTTGAAGATGAGATTTTCGTTTTCGGCGTATTCAAAACTGAAATTGGTATCATTGATATTGATTAGCGGTGTTTCGTAGGTGGAATTAAAAACGGGGCGATTTGCTTGAACGACGAGGCTTCCGCTGAAATTATTACTTCCGTTTCGTTCGGAAATCACGATGGCGAAATTGCATTTTATTTTCTCGAAATTTTGCAGTCTTTTCCCTGTCCAACTCGTATTATTGATAAAATCCCGCAGATTTTTTTCCAAAGTTTTATAAACCTGAATATTGCTTCCGCCCAACTGCTGATAATTAATCATAACGTTTGCCAAAAGTTCCTGTGAGAAAGCAAATTGCGTAAAAAATAAAAAAGCGGAAATGGTAAAAAATTTCTTCATTTTCTTTCAAAAAAATAGAACGGAAAGATAGGAAAAATATTTTAAATGGGATTTGGGTTACGGGTTGTGAGTTTTAAAGTCAGGTTTGTAGAGTTGCGAAATTTTTTGGGAGAATAGAATGGATAATTTTGAGGATTAATTCATTAATTATCAATAAACCTTGCATTATCAAAGCGATGTAGATTGAACCTTAAACTTTAAATCTCACATCACTTGCATAATTTCCAAATCAAATTCTCGGGAGGCAACCAAAAGATGATCGAAAATATCCGATTGGATTCTCTCGTAATCTTCTGATTTTGAACTATTTGTGAAGCAATAAATCTCTAACGGAAATCCTTGATAAGTGATGTCCAATTGCCGAACCAGCAACGTTTCATCGTTCACGATATTTGGGCAATTTTTAAGGTAATTCAACGCGTAAATTCTAAACGTTCCGATGTTCGTCAGTTGGCTTCGGTTGATGAGTTCATCGGCGTTTTCGATGTTTCCTTTTTCGGCATCCATTTTCCTTTTTTCTTCAACGAGATAATCGCGAATCAGGTTTATTTTTTCCAATTTCCCGATGTCTTCATCGCTTAAAAAATGAAACGATTTGATGTTGAAAATCATAGATTTTTTTATTCGCCGCCTGTTGGTTTCGGACATAATTTGCAGATTTCGGATTTCCGTAGAAAGCAAATCGTAGGTCGGGATTGTGGAAACCGTTTTGTCGAAATTCCGAATTTTCGTAGTCAAAAGATTGATTTCTTCGATGATGCCTTCCAAATTATATTTCGGAATCCCAATCCAATCGCCTTCTTTCAGGTTTTTAGAAGTTGCCACATGAATTCCGGTTACGAATCCCATAATCGTATCGCGGAAAATCAAAACCAAAATCGCCATTATTGCACCCAAACTTCCGAGAATCGTGCCGCTGTCAATTCCGAAAATCACGGCAATTCCGATGACGGAAAAAATGAAAATTCCCAAAACTTTCACCGTTTGCGAAATCGCTCGAAGTGCGACCAATCGGTAATAATCTTCTTTAATGGAATAGTAATATTCAACGGTTTTCAGCAAACGAAAAGCGATTCCTCCGAATACGAGAACGAAAACAAATTCCACGATTCGTTCCAAAATCGGGTAACTTTTGGTGTGGATGTAGAAAATGGAATACAGCGAAAAACTGGCAAACGAAAGTGCAAAAAGATGTGCGATGGAATTGGTGATTTTTGCTTTGCGAAGCGATACCAAAATCGGGTATTTCTTTTTATCCGAAACGAATTTAAACCCAAAATTAATCAAGATTTTTACGATGAGATCAATCGCGTAAATCATCGCTGCCCAAAACAAAAATTTGAAGAAAAACTGCACTTTCCAATCATCGGAAATCGAGTCTTTTACAAAAAAACGAATCCAATCGCTGATTTGCTGCAAAAAATCTTTAGTATCGCTGAGATTATCTTCCATAACCTTTATTTAAAACAAAAATACAAAAACCGATTTGCTTATTGCTTGAAATTGTTTAATTTTAACAAAAATTCTAAAAGCAGCAGGCATTATGCGGTAAGCAATAAGCCTATTGCTTGAAGCCTAAAGCCTAAAGCGATTTACAATGAATTATAATATTTTATTAATCCCAATTTTAGCCGTTTCGCTGTTGAATTGCAAGAGCCAAAACCTTGAAACAAAGTCCGAAAATCCTAAAAATTCCGAGATAAATTCGGAAAAAAAACTCGGTGAAATTATTTATTTTGAGGAAGGCGAAAACCTGTTTTTGAAAGACTGCGAAATGAACATCACGTTCAACAGAATTGTGGAAGACAGCCGTTGCCCGAAAGGTGTTCAATGCGTTTGGGCGGGCGTAGCCGTTGCGGAACTCACGCTGATGGGAATTTATACCAGACCCGCTACCGTTCAAATTTCAAGTATGGATTTTCCGAACAAAAATTACAAAAAAAGTATAGATTTCACCGATTGCAAAATCACTTTGGTTGAAGTTTTTCCCGAGCGTGAACAAGGAAAATCTGCCGAAAAATACAGAATCGGGCTGGTATTTGAGAAATTGTAATCTATTTTTTTATAACTTTTTAATAATGCAAGAATTTGTAAGCTCAGAAATAAAAAACCGCATCGCCGAAATCACATTCGGAACACCAAAAAGCAATTCGCTTTCCGGAGAGATTTTGGAAAAACTATCCCAAACCATTTTAAACGAAGCCGCAAAACCGGAAGTGAAAGCCATTCTTTTGAAAAGTGCAGGCGAAAAAACTTTTTGTGCAGGCGCGAGTTTTGATGAACTGTTGGAAATCAAAGATTTAGAAACATCCAAAAAATTTTTCGGAGGTTTTGCAAAAGTACTGAACGCGATGAGAAATTGCGGAAAAATAGTGGTGGTGAGAGTTCAAGGAAAAGCGACCGGAGGCGGTGTCGGCATCGCCTGCGGAGCAGATTATTGTTTCGCCACGAAAGATTCTGCGTTGGCACTGACGGAAATTAATTTGGGAATCGGACCTTTCGTGATTGGACCTTTTGTGGAGAGAAAAATCGGGAAATCTCAATTTTCGGCAATGGCGATTGATGCGGATTTTCGTTCGGCAGATTGGGCAGAACAGCACAATATTTATCATTCCGTTTCGGAAAATATTTCGGAAATGGATTTTAAACTGAATGAATTTTTGCAAAAACTTTCTTCGCGCAGCGACGAGGCTTTGGCTTTAATCAAGAAAGTTTCGTGGGAAAACACCGAACATTTTGACGATTTGATGCCCGCCAGAATTTCGATGAGTGCCACACTGATTCTGCAAGATTCCTCAAAACAGAATATTGAAAAAATTAAGGAAAAATTAAAAGGTGAGACCTCAAAACCTCATTTATAAACCACTGTTTTCCCGCTTTTATCGGTCAGTCTTCCGGAATGTCCGTCTTCCATCATTTCCCAAGCAAACTCCTCATTGTTAAAAATCGGTTCGCCTCGGCTGTTGGTTCCTTTAGCAGTAAGCGTTTGTTCTTCCCCATTGATTTTGAGTATCATTGCAACTTCGTCATTTTTAGCAAAATAAATTATCCTAATCGAATCGCCGGTTTCGCTTTTCAGAATCTCCGGTTTTTGCTCTAAACTCGTTTCCCGCTGTTCGTTTCGGGCAGAATTTTCCGTTTTTTGACAGGAAAATATCAGTAAAATCAAAAGTATTCCCGCCAATTTTAAAAATCTGTTTGTCATCATGTCTAAAAAATATTGAAGATTGTTTTATTGAGGACAAATTTAATGATTTCAAACGAAAATTATGAAGTGAAAATCATGTTTTATGGATAATGCCCAAAAGATTCAATTCACAAATCCAAATAAATATTATCTTTGATTTTTTTAAATTAAAATTTACATTATGAAAACAAAATATACCCTCGTTTCTCTGTTGATTTTTGCGGGATTTTCGGCTCAAAATCATCAAAATAATCCGGGAAGCAACCACGGAAACAAATTTGAACAACTCGGAACCATTCTTCCGACTCCAAATTCTTACAGAACCGCCTCCGGAGCACCCGGAAATCTGTATTGGCAACAGCGCGCAGACTACGAAATTTCGGCTTATCTTGATGAGGAAAAACGAAATCTGAAAGGCTCCGAAACCATTACTTATTACAACAATTCGCCGGACGATTTGGAATATCTTTGGCTGCAATTGGATGAAAATCAGCAATCTTCCATCAAAAATGCAGATTTTCCGTTCTCTTCATCTCTTGCAAAAACCACGACTACCGACAGATTAAAACCGTCCGAACTGCCCGTAAAAGACAACGGCTACGGCGTGAATTTGGAAAAAGTAACCGATGTTTCCGGAAATCTGCTGAAATATGTGGTCAACAAAACGATGATGAGAATTGACCTTCCGAAAATTTTAAAATCCGGAGAAAAAATTACCTTTAAAATCGATTGGAACTACAACATTCCGAACCGAATGGAAAGAGGCGGACGCGGCGGCTACGAAAATTTTCCCGATGACGGAAACGATATTTACACCATGACGCAATGGTATCCGAGAATGTGCGTTTACAGCGATTTTCAGGGTTGGCAAAATCATCAATTTACCGGACGCGGCGAATTTGCACTCGTGTTCGGAAATTTCAAAGTTTCGATGAACGTTCCCGCAGACCACATCATCGGTGCTACCGGCGAATGTAAAAATTATAATGATGTGCTTTCATCAGCACAACTTTCAAGATACAAACAAGCGGAATCTGCCTCTGAACCGATAGAAATCGTAACTTTAGACGAAGCCAAAAAAGCAGAAAAATCGCGTTCTAAAGACAGAAAAACTTGGAAATTTGAAGCCGAAAATGTGCGGGATTTTGCGTGGGGTTCCTCCAGAAAATTCGTTTGGGATGCGATGAAAGTTAATATTCCCGAAAACAATAACAACGTGATGGCGATGAGTTTCTACGGCAAAGAAGCCTACGGATTGTATCGAAAATTTTCTACAAAAGTAGTGGCGCACACCATAAAAACCTATTCGGAATTCACGGTTCCGTATCCTTATCCCGTTGCCCAATCTGTGGAAGCCGCCAACGGAATGGAATATCCGATGATTTGCTTTAATTTCGGGCGAACGGAAAAAGACGGCACCTATTCCGAAGCCACAAAAAACGGAATGTTGGGCGTGATTATTCACGAAGTCGGACACAATTTTTTCCCGATGATCATCAATTCAGACGAAAGACAATGGAGTTGGATGGACGAAGGTTTGAACACATTTGTGGAATATTTAACCGAAGAAAGATGGGACAACAAATTTCCCTCAAAACGCGGTCCGGCGTGGACGATTGTAGATTATATGAAACTTCCGAAAGACGAATTGGAACCGATTATGACCAATTCCGAAAACATCGCCAGATTCGGTCCGAATGCTTATTCAAAACCCGCAACCGGACTCAATATTCTACGCGAAACCATTATGGGAAGGGAACTTTTCGACAAAGCCTTTAAAACCTATTCCAAAAGATGGGCGTTTCGACATCCCGAACCTGCGGATTTTTTCAGAACGATGGAAGACGCAAGCGGCGAAGATTTGGATTGGTTTTGGCGAGGCTGGTTCTACGGAACGGATCCGGTGGATATTGCCATTGACAAAGTTACGATTGCATCGCCCGATTTTAGCGAAGAACCCAAATCCGAATCTACGACTTATAAAGTTGAAAAACCTTTGGTTAACGCATTTGAAGACATTTCCAAAATCCGAAATCGCGAAGATAAAAACATAAAATTTTATGCCGATACAGATAAGGAAGTTCAAGATTTTTATTACCGATACGCGCGCGGTTTGGAACGCGTGGATACCGAAAAAGAATATACGCTGAACCGACCGAATAATCAAGAAAAAGCCGACCAAAAATCCATTGAAGAAGATAAAAATATCACCGCTTATCAAATTGATTTTACCAACAAAGGCGGTTTGGTGATGCCGATTATTTTGGAATTTACGTTTGAAGACGGCTCAAAACTGCAAGACAAACTCGGTGCTCAAATATGGCGAGCCAACGAACAAAAAGTTTCCAGAGCGTATTATTTCGATAAAAAATTGAAAACCATACAATTAGATCCGATGAAAGAAACGGCGGACATTGATGAATCCAACAATCTTTGGAGTGCAGACGGAAACACTTCCGAAGCCACGAAATTTCAGGTTTTCAAACAAAAGCAAGGCAAAGCCCCTGCGAGAGGTGTTTCGGACGGAAGAATAAATCCGATGCAAGCGAAGTGAAAAGAGTTCGGAATCGGGTGGTTTGGAATTAAAATTATTGACCTATCCCTTTCAAATATCATAAAAAACTCTATTTTTGCGATGTTTTTATATGAAATGGTGAGCAAATAGATATTCTAAATTTTCTTTTCGTCCTTATTGAAAAATCTTCGATTTGCCTCATTAATTTTTATTTTTTTCAATGGAATCGGCGAATCCTTCGGATTTGCCTTTGTGAAACTTTAAAAAAAACATTTTCATTGTTATAAATCATTGCGTTCGTTGCGTTTTAAACACAAAGGCACGCAAAAGGTTTTTTAATTTTTTGTCCTTTTGTGAGTTTCGCAAAGATTCATCTTTGATGAATTGCAAAAAACACAAAGCGACTATACTATTTGTAAAAGGGATAGGTCAATAAAATTATTTTTTCGGCAATAGACTTTTCAACAGAGAGATTTGTTCATTTTTTGACTGAATCAATTCTTCATAAACCGATTTTATATCCTGAACCACCTCTCTATAATCGTTGCTAATGGTTTCCACATAGCCGTTTCCATATTTCGTTTTGTTGTTAATGGTGTTTTTATTGGCTATACCCAGAATTTCGCCCAAATCTTCATGCAAAAATTTTGCAATAGTTTCCAATCTGTCAAGAGAAAGTTTTGATGCATCCCGTTCAAGTTTTCCGTAAGTGCTTTGGTTTATGCCTAATTCACTTGCCATAGATTCTTGCGAATAGCCCTTTCTTTCACGAATTTTGCGAATATTTGTACCTACATTATTCATATATTGACTAATTTAAGGCAAATATAAACTAATTTCAGTCAAATATAAATTTTTTAGCAGAAAAACTTAATGAACTTTTGCAAAAATTTTAATAAAATGAATAAATCATTATTTATAGGAGCAATAGTTTCCTTAAGTTTAGTTCTTTTTTCCTGCAGAGAAGAAAGACTATCGAGTGAAATGCCGGGGCAAAATCCGGTAGTAAATCCGGTGATGAGCAAAGACACCGAAATGAAAACCCAATTTGCGAAAGCATTGGCAAAAGCATTGAAAGACCACAAAGAATTGCGGGATTTCATAAAAATGGAAGCCTTGAAACAGGTAAACAGAGATTATGATGTGCTTTACCACGTCATTAAAAACAAACCCGTAACTACGATGACGGCAATGGGCGGAAATACCATCCACGATTTGCTGCTGCCGTACTTTGAAACCGAAGCGCAGTTGTTGGAAATTGAAAACAAATTGCCGCTATTGACCATTTTTGTTCCCGATTTGCCGGAAGATTCTTTCTCTGCGGAAGATTGGGAAACTTTAACTGAAATTCCCTACGTTGCAGTGCGAACTTACGAAAGCAATGATATCCCGATTTACAATGCAGACGGAGAAAATTTTGTATTGGATGCTCCGTACATTCCTGCGTTTCCTGTGGTTGTGGTAAAAGACAATGAAAGAGTGATACCTAATAATGATGAACTTTTTGACGATTTGGACACCCCGATTCTTACCGAATCAACAGACGATGTACAACTGCGTTTGGCATCTAATAATTTTGCTCATGTTCTGGAACCTTATAATCCTCCACCTCCACCTTCCGGTTCTTACCCGAGAGTTGACCCAATACACGTTCAGGCTTATGATGTTTATAAAGATTACACACCCGGCGGTTGGCAAAGAGATTTTATTTACTATGCAATAACGCCTACAAGTCCTAATGGTGTAGTAAACCAAACTTACAAAGAAGAATTAACCTCTTTTAAATTAACAGGACCTCCCGAAGATGTATATATTCGTATTGCCTCATCCCAAGATCCTAATCTTGTTCCGCCATTCATAGGAGGGAGCCAGACTCCATCACAAGCATCAGCATGGACAGACGGAGGTTTTGATATTAAAATATATAGGTTTAATGGAGCTAAAAATACCAATGTAGCTGAACTGTATGGAGGATTTCCTGTTGCTCCGGAAAGTTTGTTTGATATAACTTATACTTTGATATACATAAATATGCATCCTCCGCTTAAGGATATTTATGCCTACATTCCTCAAGTTACCGGTTTGAAAATGTATGATTTATATAATAACCCCGAAAACAAAGTACAGTTTTCGACTTGGAATTTAGATAATTATTCTAATCAATGGGCATTAGAATTTGAGGAAGTGGATCTTGCAACTACGCATGGTGTAGAGAAAACTCATTCCTATAAATATAATGGAAATATTTCTTTCGAGCCGGAGCCTGTTTCGGGATTGTTCAAAAAACTTGGATTAAAGTTTGGAGTATCTGCAGAGACATCAGGTAGTGAAAAACTTACTCTTCAATATACTGACGTGAGCGATGGACTTGGTTCTGTAGATATTGGTTTTGATGATAATGTGGTAGATTGGAAACTTATGGGTGGTATTGTACCAAAATACGGATTGGTACCAAATAAATATAATAACGGATATATAGAAATTGAAGTGCGCCCGATGCGGACATATTAAGAAAATATTGAATATATTTGCACCCGCACTTTCAAAAACGCGGGTGCAAATTTTAATTTTAGAAAAAATGAAAAAAATAATCTCTCTTTTTGTAGTTTTTAGTTTTTTGTTTAGTGTAATTTCCTGTAATTCTAATGATAGAGATATAGAACCCAATCCACCATATAATCCATTGAGTGTTAATACTTTCGATCTCTATATTGACGGCAAAAAATTTGAACCAAATAGTTACAACATCAATGCACACTATTTACCTTGTGATCGTCAAATATCTTTTACGGTTGTTGCTACAGTGGAAAGTCAATGGATAATTATTGATTTGCGTATAAATAAACAGGGTAAGGTAAAATTTTTTGGAATACATCAAGGCGACTATGACCATTACACAACAGAGTATGACCCGAATAAATATTTAAAAATCACAAATTTGCAATTAGACGCGGAAAATGAATATATGAACGTTTCGTTTGAAGGAAGAATTTTTAAAGCATATACCGATGAACCAATGGAAATCAGCGGAAATTTTGAAATAAAATATTTCAGCAAGAGTTATTGTGATGCAACCTATGACCAATTAATCAATTTGGATGATGATATTAAATTCAACAATTCTGATATTTCTCGATGGACTACTTCCGTGCAAGGGCAAATCATTAATGTAAAATATGAAGCTAACGAACCGGATGGACGGCAATTTGTATTAAACGGTTTGAAAAAGAACATTTACGAAATGGATTTAGGAACTTATGAATTTGATTTTTCGAGAGAGAATGAATTTATTGAATTTAATGAATATATCGGTCCGCCGAAAAGTATATTTTCTACCGTGCTTCCTACGGATTGGCTAAAATACGACACCTCCGGAAGTTTTACCATCACAAAACACGAACTCATTGACGGACATAAAGTTACCAAAGGCACCATAAATTTAAACACTTACGAAAATGGTGTATTAATAAAATCTTTCCAAAACGCGCCTTTTGAACTTTCGGATTAGGCGGCGGCTTTTTGCTAAAAAAAACTTCAAAGATTTTTAACTTTAACACGATGATTACATCCTGAAATTAAAAATGAAAAAAATAATTTTAATTTCAGCGTTTGTTTTTTGCGGTGTGTTCGCCAATGCGCAACAAAAAAATTATGTTTATTGCGAGATTACTCGTTCCACACAACTATTCAGTTCAAAAATTAATATCATCGCCGATTTCGGAAAAGAAAAGGAAGATTATTTGAAGGATGAAAATGGCAACAGAATGAAATTTAACTCAATGGCAGATGCTATGAATTTTATGGGAACGCAAGGCTGGGAATTTGTTCAGGCTTACGTCATCACCACAAGCGACGACAGAAGTTCTCATCGTTGGATACTGAAAAAAGAAATTAATTCTGAAGAAGCAAACGTGTTAAAAGAAAGTTTTAAAGAGAATTAAACTCCAAAACCTCAAAAACTTTTCCCGCCTTTTCGCTGTTTTATGATTAATACAAACGGAACGCATGCCAAAAACAACAAGCCGATATACAGGAAAACATCCATATAAGAAAGTACGGTTGCTTGTTTTAAAACCGAGGAATCCAAAACTTTATATGCAGATTGCAAGGCAACGTCGGGCGTCATTCCTTTGGACATAAAATTGGCTTGCAAACCGGAAATCCGCTGCTGAACATCCACATCATTCACATTCAAATGTTCCGCGAGATTAGCCGAATGTTTTATGGTTTGGTTGGAAATAAAAGTCGTGATCAAAGCAATTCCGAAGGAACCGCCGAGTTGCCGCATCATTCCCGTGAACGCCGCGCCTTGCCCGATTTCTTGTCCTTTCAAAGTGCTTAAAGATAATGTGGTAATCGGGATGAAAAGCATACTCAATCCCAATCCGCGAACAATCAACATCCAGAAAAAATCCTGTTTTCCGGTGTCGGGCGTTAAAATATTGTAGCCCCAAACGCTGTAAATAAAAAATATAAACAATCCTGCGGAAACCAAATATTGCTGTTTCACGCCTCTGGAAACCAATCTTCCGATGAAAGGCATCATCACGGCAGTGGTGAGAGCGGCGGGAATCATCAGTGCTCCGGCTTGAAGTGCCGTCCACCCTAAAATACTTTGTGTATAAAGCGGAACGATGAACGTGGAACCGTATAATCCAAATCCCAAAATGAACGACATTATCGTTCCGATTCGTAAATTTCCGTTTTTCAAAACGCGGAGTTCCACAATCGGAAATCTGAAGGTGAGTTCTCGCCACAGAAACAAAACAAATCCGAAAACTGCGACTACGGAAAGCGTAACAATCGTATTGCTTTCAAACCAATCTTCCTCGTGTCCTTTTTCCAAAATATATTGAAGCGAACCCACGAAAGCGGCAAGCAGCGCAATTCCAATCCAATCTACATCTCGGGCTTTTCGTTTTTCGGCGTATTTCGGACTTCGCACAAATTGAAGCGTCATAATCGTAGCGATGATTCCGATGGGAATATTGATGTAAAAAATGTAGGGCCAACTGTAATTATCCACGATAAAACCACCCAACGGCGGACCTAAAGTAGGACCGATAATCACACCCAAACCGTAAATCGCTTGAGACATTCCGCGTTTTGCTACCGGATAAGATTCCGTGATGATGGTTTGTGAAGTTACCAACAATGCGCCGCCACCGATTCCTTGGCACAAACGAAAAAATACGAGTTCCCAAATATTGGTTGCATTTCCGCACAGGAACGAACAAACGGTGAAAATAATGATAGACGCGGCAAAATAATTTCTTCTTCCAAACTGCTGCGAAAGCCAACTCGTCATCGGAACGATGATGACGTTTCCGATGGCGTAAGCGGTAATCACCCAGCCGACTTCCGAAAGCGTGGCTCCGAGATTTCCTTTCATTTCATTGAGTGCAACGTTCACAATCGTGGAATCTACGATTTCCAAAAGTGCGCATAAAATCGCCGTAACCGTGATGATGACGCGCCTCGCGCCGTATTCTACTAAACTGTCTTCTGTCAATTTTTTGTATTAATGTAAAAAGTATTATTGAGAATTTAAAAATTCGTGATTTGTAATTACTAAAATCTCGCAACCCGAACCTCGAATCTCGTAACTCGAATCTCGACTGCAAATTTACGTCATTATCTTTTTTTACAAAAAAAATGCAGAGACATATCTCATAAGTCTCTGCAAGTAAGAGTGAATTTCTTTGCCTCTATACAATTAATTATTTACGATAAACATCTTCAAAACCTTCCCTTTATCCGTAAAAATTTCCAAAGATTTCCCAAAAAAATAATTGACCTATCCCTTTTACAAATAGTATAAAAACTTCTATTTTTGAGATGTTTTTATGTAAAAATAGCGAGCAGTATGAAAAATGTTTTCATTTCAGCAGAAATATTGGATGATAATTTCTCTGACTATCCGACAAAAACAATGACAGATACTCAATCATATTATCTCTTAAATGGATAGGTCAATAAAATATAAAATTAATTTTTTCGTATTCCAAAATAATTTTCATCTCTTTTCTTTCCTCACACCCTTTCCAATTCATCCGCAGCAATCGTGGTTTTGAAAGTTCCGTAGTTGATGGTCGCTTTATTTTTCGAGATTTTTTCGATGGTTCCTACACTCGTGCTTCCGGAAATCCTCACACGTTGTCCGGGTTTCAGCCAAAGTTGACGTTCTTCTTTTTTCTCTTTTTCAAGTTTTTCGTTGGTTTCGGCAATTTTTTCCTGAACATTTTCTTTTTTCAGTTGCTGCGTAATTTTGCGTTTCACCACTTGCAATTTTTTGCTTTCGCTTTTATCCGAGCCGAGTTTGCGGTATTTTTCCTGCTCCAAAAGTTTCACAAAATCTTTCACCACATCTTTTCTGGAAACGCCTTTGATGTATTCGTTGATAAAATTTTCAATTTTGCTTCCGAACTGAAGTTTGCGGTGTTCTTCCTCGTAAAGTTTTTGAAAATTATAAAGTTTTTGTTCCAATTGCGTGTTTAATTTTTGGAGATTATCGCGTTTATCTTCCACAGATTCGCGTTTTTCGGCGAGGTCGGATTTTAGTTTTTCCACTTCAAATTTTTCCTGCTGAAGTTTCACGATGGTTTTATCAAGGTTCACAATATCGTGTTCCACTTTTTTCTTTGCAGACCGGATGATGAATCTCGGAATCCTGTTTTTTTCGGCAACTTCAAACGTAAACGAACTTCCGGCTTGCCCGATTTCCAATTTGTAAAGCGGTTCCAAAGAATTTTCATCGAAAAGCATCGCCGCATTTGTGGCTGCGGAAAGTTGCTCGACCACGAGTTTAATGTTTGTGTAATGCGTGGTAATGATGGCAAAACTTTTTTTATCGTAGAAAAATTCCAGAAAACTTTCCGCCAAAGCGCCGCCCAATTCGGGGTCTGAGCCGGTTCCGAATTCGTCTATCAGCAAAAGCGTGTCGGAATCGGTTTCGCGAATGATTCCGGACATTTTTTTCAATCGGGACGAATAAGTAGAAAGGTGATTTTCAATAGATTGATTGTCGCCAATATCGGTCATAATTTTATTAAAGAAAAACATTTCGGATTTCGGATGCACGGGAACTAAAATTCCGCTCTGAATCATCAGTTGCAGCAAACCGACTGTTTTCAAAGTGATGGATTTTCCGCCGGCATTCGGTCCCGAAATACAAATGATTCGGTTATGCTCCGTCAAAGCGAGCGATTGCGGAAAAATCGGTTTGTTTTCGATTTTGTTGCGAAGCAAAAGCAAAGGATGAAACGCATCTTTCAATCGCAAAGTAGGATGTCTGTTGATTTTCGGGAGAACGCCGCCAATTTTTTCGGCGAATTTGGCTTTGGCTCTCGTGAAATCCAAATCGAAAATATAGTTTTGATAATCAGTGAGTTGTGGTTTAAATTCAGAAATTTCGGAGGTGAGTTTTCGCAGAATTTTATCAATTTCTTTTTTTTCTTCTTCCAAATTTTCCCTTAATTTAAAATAATGTTTCACCACATTTTCCGGCTGAATGTAGGTGATGGAACCTGTTTTTGAAATCCCCAAAACCCGTCCCGAAACGCGTTTTTTAAACCCCGATTTCACCGCCAAAACCCTTTGATCTTCGATGATGCTTTCGCGAATATCTTCCAAAAATTCGGAATTGGAATTTAGGGCGCGGTTAAAATTTTCGTCGATGGCTTTTTTGGCGTGCCCGATTTCCGTTCGCAATGTTTTCAAAACCGGCGACGCATCACTTTTCACTTCGCTGAATCTGTTGAAAACTCGGTCTATTTTTTCGATGATTTCTTTTTTTAATTCCGGATTTTTCGCTTCGTTTAAAAGCGTGGGAAACATTTCGGAAAGTGTCGGGAAAAATTTTTGCAGTTTTCCGATTTGTTCCGTGATGAGTTTTATTTTGATGAAAGCGTGGTTTTCCAATCGGAAATTTTCAATCGTCATCAGTTTCAATTCTTGCTCGATATCATCATATTCATTGAAAGGAATGGCGTTTTCGCTTTCAAAACTCGTGAGAAATTCCGAAGTTTTTTTCAGGGCAAGTTCGGCTTCATCAATGTTCATCGGGCGAAGTTTCATTATTTTTTCCGCAATTTTCGGCGAATATGCAAACGGCGCAATCTCCGAAAGCAGTTCCGGAAATTCCAATTCGTTCAAATCTTCCTGATGGATTTTCATTTTGTAAAAAAAACAAGACAAATTTAGGTATTAATGCAAAATTATCTTAATTTAGAAATAATACCTGAAAAAGTGTTTCATTTTTGGGACAAGAAACCGAAATGCAAAATTTTTTACAAATTATTTCCGTTAGATGAAATCATAATAAAAATTAAAACATTCCAACTTTTGTCTATTTCCTGTCTCTGCACCATTTTTCATCGAGGCGAGAAGTCAATTTTGATTTCAACTCTTCGTACTGTTCATCGCTCAATTCACGAATTTTATCGGCAATGCCGAACGGCGTTTTTTCATTGATGTCGTACTCTTCCAAAACCCCTTTTATTAATTTTCTTTTTTCGGTAATTTTTTTTACCGCGAAAATTCCGCCCGCTACTGCAAGTACTCCGAATATACTTTTTAATCCTGAATTTTTCATTTTTTAAATTTTTTCTTGTGCCTTAAAATCTTATGTTTATGTGATAATCATTTTTTTTATTTTCATTTCCTTTCCTGCTAAAATTTCTTTGAACGGACTATGGCATTTCGGACAGAAATCAAACATTTTTTCAATTTTAAATCCCTCGCCGCATTCTGCGCATTTTGCCAATCCTCCGGTTTCGCAGATGTGAAGTTCCGTACGTTCCAAAACACTGTTTTTCATACACATATCCCAAACGAATTCTAATGAAGAAACTTCCACTCCCGAAATTTTTCCGATTTCAAGAAATATCTCCGAAACACTTCTGCCCTTTACTTTTGCCACCTCTTCTTCGGCAGTTTTCAAAATGGAAGTTGCAATGGAAAGTTCGTGCATAATAAATAAAATGTAATAATGAATTTGGGCAACAAAGATAAAAGAATAACGTTAAAAGTCTATTTTTATGATTTTTATCAGATATTTATCACTCGAAATCATTACATTATTAAGATTATTGCCTTGTTTAATACAGATGTGATTTTTTTGAAACAGTTTAACGCTTATTTAGATTAATTATAAAATTCAAAAACATTTATTTTTTTTCGTAAAGATTAATTAATTTTAGCACTTTAAAAATTTCAATTTAATATGAAAGCGAAAAGTTCTACCAACGAAACCTACCTTCAAGCGATTGAAAGAAAGGGTTATTCAAGGAGAGATTTTCTGAAATTTGTAGCGTTTATCAGCGCTTACATGGGAGTGGAAAGTTCGGCTATCGGTCAGGTTGCGAAATCTTTGGCAACCACGCCGCGACTTCCTGTAATTTGGGAACATTTTCAGGAATGCACCTGTTGCAGCGAATCTTTTATCCGTTCAGATCATCCTATTGTTGCAGACATTATTTTAGACAAAATTTCTCTGGACTACACATTAACGCTGATGGCTGCGAGCGGTCATCAAGCGGAGGCTGCTAAACAAGCCACGATGAATAAATACAAAGGCGAATACATTCTTTGTGTTGAAGGTTCCGTGCCGCTCGGTGCTGACGGAAATTATTGCGTCATCGGCGGAAGAACGGCAATTGACATTCTGAAAGAATCCGCTGCCGGAGCCAAAGCCATTATCGCTTGGGGAAGTTGCGCCACGACAGGTTGCGTTCAAGCGGCGAAACCAAATCCTACAAACGCAGTTCCGATTGAAAAAATCATTACAGACAAACCTATCATCAACGTTCCGGGCTGCCCGCCAATCGGTGAAGTGATGGCAGGTGTGATTACGCACGTCGTTGCTTTTGGAAAATTGCCGGAACTCGACAGTATGAACAGACCGAAAGCGTTTTATTCCAAACGCGTGCACGATAGTTGCTACCGAAGACCGTATTTCGATGCCGGACTTTTCGTAGAAACTTTCGACGACGAAAATGCGAAAAAAGGTTATTGTCTGTATAAAGTCGGTTGCAAAGGACCTTCCACCTACAACGCTTGCGGAAATATGAGATGGAACGGCGGAATTTCTTACCCGATTCAATCCGGACACGGCTGTCTCGGCTGTAGCGCAAACAATTTCTGGGATGCTGCCGACAGTTTCTATTCCAGAGATTTGACGGTAATCGGCGGAAATGCGGAACTGAACGCAGATACCATCGGTAAAGTTGCTCTCGGAGGAGTAGTTGCCGGTGCTGCAATACACGCGGTTGCTTCCAACATCGCAAAAAGAAAAGATTTAAAACGAAGAATTGCGAATGCTGAAGAAGCAGAAAAAAAACTTAAAAAAGAAGAGGCTTAATTTTATTAAAATAAAAAAAATAAACAAATGGCAAATAGAATAGTAGTAGATCCCATTACGCGGATTGAAGGTCATTTAAGAGCAGAAGTAGAGGTTTCCGGCGGCACCATTAATGAGGCTTATGTTTCCTCGACTATGGTTCGCGGACTTGAAAATATTGTGAAAGGCAGAAACCCGAAAGATATTTGGGCTTTTGTGCAGAGAACTTGCGGCGTGTGCACGTCCACACATTCCATCGCTTCGATACGCGCAGTGGAAGACGCTGTTGGAATCACCATTCCGCCAAATGCCGAAATGGTTCGAAATATTATGATTGGTTCGCTGTATCTCCACGACCACGTGGTGCATTTTTATCATTTGCACGCGTTGGATTGGGTAGATGTGGTGAGCGGATTGAGTGCAGATCCCAAGAAAACTTCCGAATTGGCGCAATCTATTTCAGACTGGCCAAATTCCTCGCCCGGATATTTTGCAGACATTCAAAAACGTTTGAAAAAATTTGTGGAAAGCGGACAACTCGGGATTTTTGCTAACGGATATTGGGGGCATCCCGCAATGAAACTTCCGCCGGAAGCCAATTTGATGGCAACCGCGCATTATTTGGAAGCATTGGAATGGCAAAAAGAAATTGTGAAAATCCACGCCATTTTCGGAGGAAAAAATCCGCACCCGAATTTCTTGGTCGGAGGTATGGCTTGTGCGATTAATATTGATGATGCCAGCGGTTTGAACGCCGAAAGATTGGCATTGGTTGAAAAACTTTTGATTCGGGGCAAAGAATTTGTGGACAAAGTTTACGTTCCGGATTTGCTGACCATCGCAAGTTTCTACAAAGATTGGGGCTCCATCGGCGGTTTCCATAATTTTATGGCAGTCGGCGATTTCCCGATGCAAGGTTTCCACAATACGGATATGAATACATTTAAAATTCCTTCCGGAGTGATTTTGAATCGAGATTTAAGCAAAGTTCACGACCTCGATTTCAGAAATTTGAAAACCGTAGAAGAATTTGTAAACAATTCTTGGTACGATTATGACGGCGATGGAAATGCCGGAAAACAGCCTTGGAGCGGAGAAACCAATATCAATTACACCGGTCCGAAACCGCCTTACGATCAGTTGGATGTTTCCCAAAAATACAGTTTCATCAAAACGCCGCGTTGGAAAGGACAGCCGATGGAAGTTGGTCCGCTCGCGAGAATACTCGTAGGTTACGCTTCGGGAAGACCGGAATTTAAGGAAATCGTAGATTCCACATTATCAAAACTCGAAGTTCCGGCGGAAGCCTTGTTTTCGACTTTGGGCAGAACCGCCGCAAGAGGTTTGGAAGCCGCACTCGCTGCAAATTGGAATCTCGAATTTTATAATAATCTGATTGACAACATCAAAAACGGAGACGAAAGAATGGCGAATATGGAAAAATGGGATCCTTCGACTTGGGACAAAGAATGTAAAGGTCTCGGCGTGATAGAAGCACCTCGAGGAGCGTTGAGCCATTGGATTAAAATAAAAGACGGAAAAACCGATAATTATCAGCAAGTTGTTCCTTCCACTTGGAATGCTTCGCCGCGAGATCCGAAAGGCGTTCGCTCTCCGTACGAAAGCACTTTGCTGAACACGCCGATGGCAGATCCCGAACTTCCTTTGGAAATCATCAGAACCATACATTCATTTGATCCGTGCATCGCTTGCGCCGTTCATTTGTATGATGAAAATGGCGAAATCATCAAAGAAGTCAATGATATTTCCGTATGTTCCGTGTAATTTTTAAAAATTAATTTTATGGACACAACCACTCAAATCGAAAGAATTCCCGTGAAAACCACATTGTTCAGGCGAGCGTATATTTGGCAATTGCCGGTAAGATTTTTCCATTGGATTAATGCTTTGGCGATTACACTTCTCGTCATCACCGGTTTGATTATCGCATCGCCGCCCGCAATTTTGACTGCCGGCGAAGCCTCAAATCTGTTTTTGATGGGCTACGTTCGCGAAATCCATTTCATCAGTGCTTATGCGATGGTAGCCGTTATGGTAATGCGCGTATATTGGGCTTTTGCGGGAAATCATTTTGCAAATTGGCGACAGTTTTTGCCTTTCACGAAAAAAGGCAGGGCAAAAATTTGGCACGTTTTAAAGTATGATATTTTCTTGATGAACGAGAAAAATCCTCAATCTCAAAAAATCCCGACCGGACATAATTCTCTTGCCGCAGTTTCATATCTCGTGATGTTTGTGCTTGGAATCATTATGATTTTCACGGGTTTTGCGATGTATGCGCCCACTTCCACATGGTTTTTTCCGAAAATGTTCACTTGGGTTACCGGTGTTTTTGGCGGAGACGAACTGCAAGTGCGGATGCTTCATCACGTTTCAATGTGGCTGTTTATACTTTTTATAATCGTGCACATTTATCTCGTATTGTTCCATGATTGGCTCGAAGGACGCGGTGAAACATCCGCGATGATCAGCGGTTACAAATTTTGTAGAGAAGAGCAATTCGATGAAGACGAAGAAAATAAAGAAAGTAAATAACTGAATTTTTTTTACAGAAACTCCGGTTTTCGCTTGAAATTTAAGTGGGAATCGGAGTTGTTTTTTTGATTTAATTCTGAATTGTAACTCCAATATTTCTGCGCAACGCTGAAGTATTGAACCCATAGCAGATTTCCGGCAGATTTATTTTCCGGAAAATAAAAGATTAATTTTCATAATTTTGTGCAGCAATTTAATACCTTAAAACCATGACTGTTGTCAGCGACCAAGATTTCATAACCAATCACAACAGATATTTTGATTTGGCGATAGACGAGCAAGTAGTTGTAAAAAGAGGCGACTACTCGTTTAGCATTGTTTGCAATTCCGAGCAACCGACTGAACAAAAAATACTGCAACCCGATGATGATTTGCGCAATTCTCTTTCTGCAGAAGAGTTTAAAGAATGTGCCATTGAAATTGTAAAAAAAATACACCATAAATTTTATGGAAAAGAACGTCAGATTTGCCCCGAAAACGCGTGATTACCTTGAAAATCTCGTAACCGTGCTTTTCCAAAAAGAATATTTCAGTTGGTTGGACACATCGGAAAAATATGTCAGAACGTTGATTGATGATATTTTGACCAATTTACCAAATCGCCTACACAAACGCGCGCCGGAACATTATGCAAAATACGGAGAAGATTTGCACTACGTTTCCTTTATAAAAAACAAACACACTTCTTGGTACGTTTTTTTTACAAAATACCAAGACGAAAATCACCAAATTATCTATCTGATACGCTACATTGGAAACAATCACACGGAAGCACAATATTTGTAAAAAATAAATGAGAATAATTTTTTCTCCGCAGATTTCCCGCAAAAAATTGTAATTTCGTGGTTTAAGTTAAAAAAAATGGAAACAACAACAATGAAACGACCGGAAACAGTGGCATTGACATACGATAAATCAAATCTTATGGCGAAAAAAATTTTATTTTTCAAATAGAAAAAAATACCGAAAATCAAATAAAAACAGGATTGGAAGAATATCGACAAGGCAAATATACTATTATCAATAAGGGTAAAAGCAAAGTTTCAAAATGAATACGTATATTTTGGAATGTAATAACGTTTCCCGCAGATTTTGCCTCTGTCATTTTTATTGTTTTCAATGGAATCGGCGAATCTTCGATTTGCCTCCTGCATTTTTATTTTTTTTAAAGGAATCGGCGAAACCTTCGGTTTTGTTTTCGGCTACAAAAATTTGTTTTGGCTTTCCGGATTTGCCTCATTGCTTTTTCTATTATTTTTAAAGGAATCGGCGAAACCTTCGGTTTTGCGTGAGGGATGGAAGTGGAAATCCTTTTTTTTTGCGGTTGGGATTTTTAGCGGGGGCAAAAAAAAGATTGCAACGGACAGCCCGACCCGAGCGGTTGCAATGCTTTGGCGAGGGACACGTCCAAAAAACAGAAATTTTAGACCAAATTTTTAATACGTTGCCTGACGTTTCCCGCAGATTTATTTTCCGCAACTTCTGTAACAAAACCTTGCATTGTTCGTCTTATTTAAAATTAAAAATCGGTTTTTATGAGAAAAATTGGAATTTTTTTGTTTGCGATGGGTTTTGTATGGAGTTCCGCACAGAAAAAGTGGACGCTGCAAGAATGTGTGGACTACGCTGTGAAAAGTAATTTGCAAGTTCGCCAAAACGAATACAACAAAACTTTGCAGGATGCCAATTTGAGCATCGCCAAAAAAGAAAAACTGCCTTCCATTTCGGCGAATATTTCCAATAATGCGGCTTTCGGGACGCAACTTTTTGCGAATCAACTGGTACGAAACGACAATTTTAACAACAATGCGAGCATCGGTGCTAATGTATTGATTTACAACAACGGGCGATTGGAAAAAACCGTCAGAAAAACGGAATTTGATGTTGAGGCTGCGAAATACGACATCGAAACCGTGAAAAACAATATTTCGTTGCAAATTGTTCAGGAATATCTTTCGGTTTTGCTAAACAAGGAAATCGTGAAAATCAATCGAAGCACATTGGAAAACACCGAAAAACAATACCTTCGCGCAAAACTGACGACCGAAGCGGGAACCACGCCGCAAACCACTTTGGCAGAAGCCGAAGCCGCCGTTGCCAGAGAAAAACAAAATTTGAAATCTGCGGAAGTGAATGTAAATCAAGGACTTTTCAATTTGGCTCAACTTCTGATGCTTCCGGATTTTAAAGGTTTTGATATTCAGGACGTGAATGTGGAATCCAAAATGCTGCCGGCTCTTGGTTCCGCCGAAGATGTTTTGGAAAAAGCCTACGAAAATCAGCCGCAAATAAAAGCGGCGGAAAGCAGAATAAAATCTGCGGAAACGCAAACCAAAATCGCCAAAACCGCTTTCTGGCCTACTGTTTCTGCGAGTGCAGGTTTGGGAACTGTTTATTTTAACGATTTTAACAGCAACACAGATGCCGATTTTTTCCGGCAATACAGCGGAAATTTCGGGCAGCAGTTGGGGCTTACGGCAAACATCCCGATTTTCAATAAAGGCATTACGAAACTTCAAGTGGAGCAATCGAAAATCAATGAAGATATTTCCAAAAATTCGCTTTTGCAACAAAAACAGGAAGTGCGGCAAAATGTGCAACAGGCTCAATTTCAGGCTGAAAGCAATTTTGAAATTTATACCGCCGCTTTGGAAGCCGAGAAAAGTTCGGGATTGGCTTTGGATTTTGCGGAAAAAAGTTATGAAGCCGGAAAAACTTCCATTTACGATTTGAACACCGCGAGAAACAACTACGCCAATGCGCAAGGCAACGTGGCTCAAGCGAAATTCAACTATCTTTTTAGTTTGAAATTGCTGGATTTCTATGCCGGTATTCCGCTGGGTTTGTGAAAACTTCAAACCTCAACTTCCTACATTGCTTCATTTTTTTTATCTTTGTAGAAACCGAAAATTTTTAAAATGGCAGAATATAAATTACTGCTTCCGGCAATGGGAGAAGGCGTGATGGAAGCGACGATTATCAACTGGATCGTAAACGAAGGCGATGCTGTTAAAGAAGATGATTCTGTGGTGGAAATTGCGACAGATAAAGTAGATTCCGATGTTCCGACTCCCGTTTCAGGAAAAATCGTGAAAATTTTAAAACAAAAAAATGAAGTCGCCAAAATCGGTGAAGCCATCGCTGTTTTAGAAATTGAAGGCGAAGAAACTTCACATTCCGAAAAAGAAGAAAAACAAGAAATTCCCGAACCCGAACCCGAAGTTTTAAAAACCATTGAAGAACCGCTGAAAATTGCGGCTTCGCAAGCCAATTTCGATACGGATTTATATCTTTCGCCGTTGGTAAAATCCATCGTTCGGCAGGAAAATATCTCGGATGCGGAACTCAAAACCATTGTCGGAACCGGTTTGGAAGGAAGAATTACCAAAGAAAACATTCTCGCTTTTGTGAAAAACAGGGAGCAATCTCCACCGATTTCCGCTCAATTGAAAGAAGAAATTCCTGTTTCTTCCACTCAACCGAAAGAGGAAATTCCGATTTCTGTTTCCGCGATTTCCGTTTCGGACGGCGATGAAATTATTCCGATGGACAGAGTTCGCAAAATCATTGCAGATGCGATGGTCAATAGCAAAAGAATTTCTCCGCACGTTACTTCGTTCATCGAATCAGACGTTACGAACATCGTAAAATGGCGAAACAAACACAAACATATTTTTGAACATCGCGAAGGCGAAAAACTCACATTTATGCCGATTTTCGTGAAAGCAGTCGTGAAAGCGATTCAGGATTTTCCGATGATCAATATTTCTGTGAACGGCGACAAAATCATTAAAAAGAAAAACATCAATATCGGAATGGCAACCGCGCTTCCGGACGGAAATTTAATCGTTCCCGTGATAAAAAACGCCGATCAACTCTCGCTTTCCGGATTGGCAAAAACCATCAACGATTTGGCTTTCCGAGCGCGAAATAAAAAACTGAAACCCGAAGATACGCAAGGCGCAACTTACACGATTTCCAATGTCGGAAGTTTTGGGAATTTGATGGGAACACCGATTATTCCGCAGCCGCAAGTTGCCATTTTAGCTATCGGAGCCATTGTGAAAAAACCGGCGGTTTTGGAAACCAAAGACGGAGATGTCATCGCCGTTCGAAATATGATGTTCCTTTCACATTCCTACGATCATCGCGTTGTGGACGGTTCTTTGGGCGGACTATTCCTAAAACACGTTCACGATTATTTGCAAAATTGGGATTTGGATACAGAAATTTGAGTTTTGATTCTGAATTAAACTCACGAAGAGAAGATATTATAACTTCATCATCTCATTTTCAAACGGGTTAATTGATTATCTTTGCTCATCAAAATTTTTGAAATTGGCATGAACGCTTTTATTGAAGAACTGAAATGGCGCGGACTTTTCGCCGATATGATGCCCGGAACTGAAGAACAACTGAACAAGGAAACAACTACGGCTTACATCGGTTTTGACCCAACCGCAGATTCCCTGCACATCGGAAGTTTAGTACAAATTAAAATTTTGGCGCATTTCCAAAAACACGGACACAAACCCATCGCTCTAATCGGCGGGGCAACGGGAATGATCGGCGATCCATCCGGAAAATCCGCCGAAAGAAATCTTTTAGACGAAAAAACTCTGAACCATTATGTGGATTGCTTGAAAAATCAACTTTCAAAATTTTTGAATTTTAACGGAAACGAACCAAACAAAGCCGAACTCGTGAACAATTACGACTGGATGAAAAATTTCGGGTTTCTGGATTTTGTACGCGAAGTCGGGAAAAATATCACCGTAAATTATATGATGGCGAAAGATTCCGTAAAGAAAAGAATATCAGGCGAAAACGGAGCCGAAGGAATGAGTTTTACGGAATTTACTTATCAACTGATTCAAGGTTACGATTTTCTGTATTTGCATCAAAATAAAAACGTGAAATTGCAAATGGGAGGCTCGGACCAATGGGGAAACATCACGACGGGAACGGAACTCATCCGAAGAAAAACCCAAAGTGAAGCCTTTGCGCTGACGATTCCATTAATCACAAAATCCGACGGCTCGAAATTCGGGAAATCCGAAAGCGGCGAAAATTATTGGCTCGACAAAAAGAAAACTTCGCCGTATAAATTCTATCAATTTTGGCTAAATTCCACAGATGAAGACGCGGAACGCTTCATAAAATTCTATACTTTTTTATCAAAAAGCGACATCGAAACTTTGGTTGATAAGCATAAAACCGCACCGCACGAAAGAAAACTCCAGAAAAAATTGGCACAAGAAGTTACGGTTTGGGTTCACGGCGAGGAAGAATACGAAAAAGCGGTGAAAGCATCGGAAATTCTTTTCGGGAAATCCACGGCGGAAGATTTAATAAAATTAAACGAAGAAATTTTCCTCGAAATTTTTGACGGCGTTCCTCAAAAAGAAATCTCAAAATCCGAGATTATCGGCTGCGGAATCGTGGAAATTTTGTCCGAAAAAACCGGTTTTTCAAAATCCAAAAGCGAAGCCCAAAGAGAACTGAAACAAAACGCCATTTCCGTGAACAAAGAGAAAATCGGTGAAAATTTTACCGCAAAAGAAAACGATTTGATCGACGGAAAATTCCTGCTCCTTCAAAAAGGAAAGAAAAATTATTTTATCGTGAAGTGTGTTTAGCAGGTAGTTTTTGAAACATTTTGCAGATATCTAAAAAACTCCCATATCACTATTCCGGCACAAACCGAAACGTTGAGTGAATGTTTGGTTCCCAGTTGTGGAATTTCTATAAAACCATCACAAAACGGAAGAATTTCGTCAGAAATACCCTCTACCTCATTACCAAAAATTACAGCATATTTTTTGGAGGAATTAATTTTATAATCAGAAATCCGGACAGAATTCGTAGTTTGTTCAATGCCGAGAACTTCGTATTTTCGGGTTTTTAAATCGAGAACCGCATCTTTTACGGATTTAAAATATTGCCAATCCACACTTTCGGTTGCACCGAGCGCAGTTTTATGAATTTCACGATGAGGCGGCTTCGGCGTAATTCCGCAGAGTAAAATTTTTTCTACAAGAAAAGCGTCAGCCGTACGAAAAACAGCACCGACATTGTACATGCTTCTCACATTATCCAAAACCAGAACCAGTGGTATTTTTTTCGTTTTTTTGAAAGAATTCACATCCATTCTTCCAAGCTCTTCGAGTTTAAGTTTTTTTGTCAAATTTGTTTAATTTGTATTTGAAATCTTTGACGAAATTAATTATTTTATTTGTTTTTGTATTGAGTTTTATATTAATTTCTTGATAATGATTTTCGTATTATTGAATAATCTTTTTTTTACACCCAACAAAAAATGAACAAAAAGCCATCAACCAACACTTCGACTTGTCATTCTGAGCGAAGTCGAAGAATCAGTGTGACAAACCAAAAGCAAAACCTTGTCATTTTAGTTTCCGGTTCGGGAAGCAATTTGCAGAGAATTATAGATTGCATCGGCAGCGGAGAAATTCCAAATGCGCAGATTTCATTGGTAGTTGCCGATAGAAATTGTTTTGCTTTGGAACGCGCCTCGAATCATTTTATTAATCATATTTTGATTCCGCGCGGAGAAAATTTCTCGGATGAACTCCAAAAAATAATTCCCAAAAACACGGATTTAATTGTTTTGGCAGGATTTCTTTCCATTTTAGAACCCGATTTCTGCGAAACATTCAAAGGGAAAATCATTAATATTCATCCGGCTTTGTTGCCGAAATTCGGCGGAAAAGGAATGTGGGGAAACCGCGTCCACAAGGCGGTTATCGAAGCCGGAGAAACGGAAAGCGGCGCAACGGTTCATTTTGTAACTTCGGGAATTGATGAAGGTGAAATCATTTTGCAGGGAAAGGTTTCTTTAGATAAAAATGAAACTCCCGAAACTCTATCAGAAAAAATCCATAAAATAGAACATGACATTTTCCCGAAAGTGATTGCGAAGGTAATTAACAAACAATAATTTATCAAGTTTAATTCGGCACCGAAAATTTTGCGGAGAAAAACGCATTTATTCGCCGCATTTTTGCGGAAATTATTTTGTATATTTATTTTTGATATACCGAAGATTTGATTAAAAAAGAAATTTTAAAGCATGACATCGGCGGCGGACGAAGCACAAATTATTCATTAATTTATTGATAGAATTTTTAAATTTGAATGAATTCCGCTTTATGTAAAATAAATTGTATTTTTTTTTATAAAATAGGGGCTGTCTCAAAAGCAAGACAGCCCCACGAAAATACAGTTTATGTTTTTTTGGTAAACTAAAATGACTGAGTACAAGGATTTCCCATAACACACATTTGTCCCCAAAAGCCAATTCCCGGTCCTTGCGGATTAGAACTTCCTGCCGCTACACCACCCATACCGGGACCACTACAACCATTCGCATTACAAGAAATAACATCAGAGTTAGACGCTCTAATATATACATACATCCATGTTGTATTAGGAACCTGATAAATAGCAGTAAAATTAATGTATGTGTAACATCCGGCATTATCAGGATCAGGAATGGGATATGAAGCTAAATGTCCATTGCCATAATTAGTAAATCTATCAAGCCAATCAAGGGTAATAGTTGCATTTCCGCCTTCGGTTTGCCATGTTTGTCCTGCCGATAGTCCTGATGAAGGCACTCCTCCCGGAAAACCGTTTAGGACAATCTTTATGCGATATTCACCACCGCTTGGTCTCAGATAATCCGGTGTAACCGTACCGTGTATTGCCTGAGGATTAGGAGTATAATATGCCGCTAAATTAAACAGTCTTCTGGCACTTACGCCGCAAGAGTTGGACGCTTCGGCATATATAGTTCTGGCGCTGCATCCAAATTGTGCAGTATAGGTATTTCCGGTAGCAATCGGAGTTCCGCCGGTCGCCGTTGTGTACCATCGAATAGTTGATCCAGCATTCGGCGTAGCAGTAAGGACTACAGTACCAGTATTGCCGGTATTGGCTAAAGTTAGATTGGTATTGGTTGGAGTAAAACTTTGTATAGCCGGCAACGGATTCACTGTAACAGTTCGCGCCCATCGGGTTGCGGACACGCAGCCTGTGGTCGTATTGCGTGCTTGGGCGTAATAAGTCGTTGTTGTTCCTAATGTCGGAGTAGTGAGGGTTGTGGTTCCCGATCCGCCCGTTACTATGCTGCCGCCGGTAGCAGCGTTATACCAATCTATGGTGGTTCCGGCAGGTACATTTGCTTGCACGGTGGTGCTTGTATTTGCACATATCGTTGGTTGAGTTCCTCCGGTAGGCGTGTTCACAACTTGCACTGTTGCCGCAACCGCTTTTCTTTCTGATGATGCACAATCTTGATCCAGATTATAAGCCTCTACCCAATAAGTTGTAGTTTGGGTTACGTTCGGTTGATATGAATTTCCGGTTTGCAACAATGTTCCTCCGGTTTGCGCATCCCACCAGCGGATGACGGCTCCTTGAGGTGCACCTGTGGCGATCAATGTGGCCTGACTCGGACTGCACAGAACATCTCCGGTGGCGGTTATGTCGTCTAATAACTCGCACGCTCTATTCTTCATCCAACTCCGCACATTCGGGTTTACCATCAATCTACAGGTAGATACGCGTACCTTAACTTCATCCGAATCTGCATTAATTACCTGATGAGCGGCATTGTAGCAGGTGAATGTAACCGTGTATTCGTTCACTTCATTGTAGGTATGGAAACGGCTTTTTGTCTCATTCACACCCGGAATTTCGGCACCGGTATAGGTTTCCACCGGTGAACCGTCTCCCCAATCTATGGTGTATTCCACGATATCTTCTCGACCTTCACCGCCGGTAATACTGAATAAAAACTCCAGTTCATTCGTCCAGCAGGCAGGTCTTGTGATTTGATTAAGAACTACATCAAACCAAAACGCCGCATACACGGGCAGTCCCCACGCATTGGATTCCACGTCGGCATCTCCTCCTACATCTAAGATGTTATTTAATTTGTATATCCCAAAATTATTAGGATCCGGATTGTCGGGGTCGGGGATAATGAACATAGAATTGGTGTAAGCGTTAGCAACATATATTCTGTCGTTCGGTCCTTTCAATACAGCACCAAAGTGATGGTGGGATGTATCGCTTGCAATACTCAGATTCAGAGCACCGTGAGTGGTAGGATCATCTTGATAATCTTCATAAAACAATTTAACCAACGGATCAACCGTAGTAATGTCAGGGGCTGACATCAGTTCGTCAAAATCCCAAACTACCAAAAAGGAAGCGGCAATATAGTTAATATCAACGGCAGGAACGATATGCGTAGCGTACACATATTTTCCGTTCGGTGAAAATTCTACTCCGTAAGAGCCGTCTCCGAAACCACCGGGCGTGTTTGCCGGCGGTAATTCTTTTACTTTTCCGTTAGAAAATGTGCCTGTATTGGGATCAAAATTCGCCAAGAAATAATTGTTTACTTGATCTCCGCCACCCATCCAAAATTTGGTTCCGTCACTACTGAAGCGCATATAACTGAGGTAACTTGTGGGACCTTGATAAAACCCCATACCTGTTGTATTAATCGTACTCACCGGATCAGTATTATCTACGCCGCTTAAGTCCACTTTCCAAACATTAATGGTTCCTTCAAACGTTACAGGATCTCGCGCAATAGCGACTATCCAATAATCACGGTGATTGGGATGTCGGACGGCAGTGAGAGATTCCCCGAAAGCGCCGCCCGTGCCTGTAAGAGGAATGTTTAGTTGATCGGGAACTACATCACCCAATCCGCCATTAAGACTCATATCTACTACCGAATATGTCAGGTTTCCGTTCAAATGCTGATTTACACTAAAAGCAATGTACTTTCCCCCTTGTCCGGGATAGGGAATCACAATTCCCGATTGGGCAGACGACGGGTGCCCTGTAAGTGTAGCATTAGCATTTGGCATCGGGTCGCCGTTTTTATCCCAAATCGTAATTCCGTCTGAATAGAACATCAATTCTCCTGTATAAGTAGAAACCGTGAAACAGCCTTCCTGCGTGAACATCTTAGACCTGAAACCGGTCGGAATACCGGTTAACTGAATATCGGTTTGTGTAACGGTTCCTATTGATTCACCGATTCCGGTTATGGCAGAAGCGGTATATGTTTGCGGGCTATTCCAATTCAGACCTGCATTATAACCGAAAGTCCAGTTATAATCTTCTTCTTGTGAGTACAGTGCAATACTACACATCGCAAAAAATGCTGTTGCCAATATCTTTCTTGTCATTTTAAAACATTTTTTAAGATTATTTTACAACACAAATAATATTGATATATGAATCCACAGCAGCATCTCCCGACAATACGGTATATGTCATCACGCCTAAAGTATCAATCGAATCTACCGTAATTATGGTATCATCATAATCGGTTACCACAAAAATAAGGTCATCCAAATCGTACAGCGGTTGATTGTTGATGGCGAAGTTAAGCGTAACACCGCCGGTGGCTACAAATTTATCGGTTCCTCCTATGTTGGTAAACTGGCTTGAATAAACATCATACAGATTAACGGTTTTTTGTCCAAGGGCAGAAATATCAAGATTAAAACTCGGTAGATAGAACCATATCGGCATTTTTCTCAACACACCGTTAGTGTCCATCGTTACTGCACTTCCTTGTTCTGCGGTTGTTTCCAAACCTTCAATCGCTAAAGTGTTAAAAACGCCGGAGTTGGGGAGTAATTCATCTCCGGTTGTGATGATAGTTGGTTCGACCAGATGACCGCCCAAATATATGATGCCCTCATCCACCGGATGCAAACCGTTTGCTGCACCTAAAACGAATCCATCCATCGATTTCGTAAACAAGTTGCCATCTCCGTCAGCCGTTACTACAACTTCGCCTCCGTCCGGCATATTTCTCACGCGGGCGGTGCCGTTGACGTCAAGAGTAGCGTTAGGATTATTTACACCAATACCTACCATCGCTGTGTTGGTAAGAACAGGCGGATCGGTAGTTCCGATTGTGTTGCTGTATATACTTGTACCGTAAATTGCACCGGCAATTCTCAACTGATTGTTGCCGGTGGCACTGGGTACATCAAAACCGGTAGTGCTGTTATCGACTACGTTAGCCTCGGACCCGATAACAATGTTATTGCTTCCTGTAGTCAGTCCTTTGCCAGCATTCAGACCTAAAGCAATGTTATTACTTCCTGTTGAAATATAAGACATGGTACCGGTACCTATCGCCGTATTACCATCTCCGCTAACACTAGCGGTAGTGTTAGTAGAACCACCAAGTGACACATATCCAAGTGCTACGTTTCGTTCTGCTCCTGTGTTTGCATTTAGCATTGCGTTCGTTCCCAATGCCGTATTATAATTCACGCCGGTGTAAGTATTATTATTTGGATTACCTTGTAAAGCACCTGCACCCATCGCTATATTACCAGTTCCTGTACGCATAAAATACATTGAACTATCGCCCATTGCTGTATTACGACCTATGCCATTTGCGCCGGCAGTACCTACATACTGAGCAAGCACATTGTTTCCGAAAGCGTTGTTCGCTCCACCTAATAGATTATTGGATAGTGCTCCGTTTCCAAAAGCGTTATTGAAGTCGCCATTGGTATTATTACTGAGTGCTCCCGTACCGAACGCATTATTTCCCAATCCCGCGGTAGCCCCGTCAGTACTGGGGATTCCGCTGGCAGTGGTGGTAGCAACATTAGAGATTAATGCTCCCAAACCGAAAGAGTTAGAACCATCCACCTTATTGGAGATATAACCCGATCTTCCGCTACCGTATGCGGGAATGTTAGGAGCTACTTTAAACACCAAAGGGTTATCGTCTGTAGTTCCCAAAAAATTATTTGCAGGGTTGGTTCCCGAGTTTCCGGTGAGGTGCCAATCGTTGGCGTTGATGTTGTTTATACTTGTTTTTCCCAGAACACCGTTGATGTCAGCCAATACAACCTGATCAGCACTAAATATTTGATTTTTTGTAGCAGAAATGGTTCCGTCTGCTGCGGTGTAAATGGAATTGGCAGTTTCATTTGTAGGCAGCGTTCTGATTCTTGTCGTGCCTTGCACATCAAAGTTTTCCGAAGGACGTTGCAGGTTCAGGATTGGAAAGGTCGGATCTGAAGAATCCGGAAGCACAAGATTTCCGCCCGGTCTGATACTTATTTTTGCATCAGTGTTACCCATATTTGTACCGTAAATAGTTTGGGCAATATTGAGTTGGTTACTTCCATAAGGGTCAATGGCGTAGGATCTGGTTCCGATAAAAGTATTGCTGCCTCCTTCTTTTACGTTATATCCTGCGCCGTAACCAACGGCGGTATTGGCATCACCCAAATTAACAGGATCCGTATTTTCAGGGTCTTCTTCACCAAAATTTCCAAGCGCTACATACCCGACGGCAACGTTGTTGTTCCCTGTTGTATTTTCCCACAGCGATTGCCAACCCATGGCTACGTTGTTATCTCCGGTGCTGTTCAGCAACATTGATTGAAAGCCCACAGCGGTATTGTTTAAACCTTCAGTATTATTTTGCATCGTGAAACGCCCAATACCGGTGTTGCCTGTACCTACCGTGTTTTTCTCTAATGCTTGCATTCCAAAAGCGGAATTGCCGTTTCCGGTGGTATTTTCCAGTAACGCACTCACGCCAAAAGCAACATTACGCGCTCCTGTGGTAGTTTTGCTAAGTGCATTGCTTCCAAAAGCGGAATTATTACTGGCAAATGCAGCATCGTCGGTCGCTGCCTTATTTACTGTTGCCAAAGCATTGTTTCCGAAAGCAGAATTGTTGCTGCCTGTGGTATTTATCGCCAAAGCGTTATCTCCAAAGGCGTTATTATTGGTACCGGTGTTGTTTGCCGCCAAAGCATTGTATCCGAAAGCCGAGTTGCTGCCAACCGTATTTGCTGCCAAAGCGTTGGTTCCAAAAGCAGAGTTGCTTCCGCCGTTAGTTAATGCTCTGAGGGCATTAGTTCCAAAAGCGGAGTTGTTATTGGTATTTACAATACCGGCGGCGGTTAATGCGCCTCTTCCGAAAGAAAGGTTATTGTTGACCGGCTGTATTTGTCCTGCCAAATCGGTAGTGTTGGCACTGTTTACTTTAAAAAGAAGAGCCTCGGAATTTATTGTACCAAGGTAGTTGGCGGTACCTCCCAAACTGTTTATTCCGGTGTTTCCGGTGGTTTTCCAATCGTCTGAGCCGTCAATGGGCATCCAAACTTCTCCAAAAACAGTGTTGGTATTCCAAAGAAAATAATATCCGGTAGCGGTAACGGCACCGGTTTGTCCCGTGGGTGTTCCGGTAATGTCGGTTACATACACAATGGCACCGTCTTGTGCAGATCCATAGAGTGAAGTACTGCTGGGTCCGGCAGTTTGTGCGGTGTTCAATTCAGCCAGCGTAACTCTTGGCGCAATAATGCCCTGCGCTGTTCCGGGAGTTCCCAATACATCTAAAGAAGCGGCAGGATTTGCGGTGGGAGCATCAAAATCACCGATACCTACATTTCCTTTGTGGTAAATAGGCTCGTCAATATCATCGGCGCGTTGTTTGGTGATGGATTCGTACCACGCGTCTCCGGGTGGGGCGGTTGTCGGTCGGCGATGTAAATTTCCGAACGAGTCGGTAACTACCATATCTTCATTTATTCCGCCGGGCTGTATATCTCTTACACGTACAGAGCCGTATACATCTAAAGTGGCGGTAGGTTCAAAAAAGGGGCTGCTGCTGTCGGTTCCGATGCCTATTCTTGCAGGGGTAAGACCGAGGGTCGAATGATACATATTCGTACCGTAAATCACATTACCGATGTTGAGTTCATAGCTGCTTGTCGGCGTAGTAGTATTGGAACCGCTACCGATGATGATATTAGAATTTCCAAAAGGTTCTCCGGTTACCGTATCAAATCCATTACCTATTAAATTGTTTCCTGCATCTTTTCCTATGGCGATATTGGAACTCCCGACTTCCAACCCGGATAATGCGCCGGAACCTACCACCGTATTGTCTATTCCTGCAAAAAAATCGCCGTTAATGCTGCCGGACAACGCGTTATAACCTACGGCGGTGTTATCTGTTACCCCCACGGGTTGAGGGTTACCGAGGCCATCAAGAATAGTAGTCGGGTGTATGGTTTTCATAGCACCGGAACCAATTGCGGTATTCTGCTCGACTGTAAGGTTTCCTTGTACGCCTGTTGCGCCTTGCAAAGCCATATATCCCATTGCCGTATTATCGTTTCCTTCGAATATATTGCTTCCTGCATAGGTTCCCATTGCTGTATTGTACACGTGTTTTTCTCCAAAAGGATAAAGATTTGCTAATGATTCTCTTCCGAAAGCGTTGTTGCCACCCTGTACAATATTCTCGGAAATCAGGCTTTTCAAAGCACCCAAACCGAAAGCATTGGTGTTTTCATCTGTTGTCAAGCTGCCGATGTAGCCTGCTATGCTGTTCGGGTCTTCGTCAGTGGCATTGGCATCGCCATTTATTCTAAACATCAAAGGTTCCGGGTCTGTAGTTCCTATAAAATGAAGCGGGAGATTAGGGTCATCACCATGAGGATTTGTGCCTGCGTTTCCGATAAGGCTCCAGAAGTCGCCGTCACCGCTGCTGCTTTCGCCGCTGCCTATCGGTCTCCACGCGCCGGTTATATTGGCGGGAGGATCGTTGGAATCATCAGGATCGGGAAAGAGAAAGGCATCATCATAATAGTAGTACCCCGGTTTAGTGATAAAATACGTTTGCCCTGAAGCAGATCCGGAAACGCTCGCAGGCGTAGCGTCGGTTACATAAACTATCGCTCCGGTTTGGTCTTGACCGTATAAACTTACTCCTGCATTAGCGGTTTTTGCATCTACCAAATCTTGGAGTGTAAGTCTTGGGGCAATGATACCTTCGGGATTTTTAATCGTTTCAGTCGTAGGTATTTCTTTAGCCATCACATCCAGCGTTGCAGCCGGAGTTGTGGTGTTAATCCCTACACCGCTTGGTGTAGTCTGTGCATACGCCGCAACGCTTATTATAAGCGCAATGAGCGACAGAAAATGTTTGTTTTTCATTTTGTCAAAGTAGGTTTATGTTATACTGTTCTTTAAATTCTTTATTTCACATATTGATTTTAATAATTGATAATTCTCTTTAAACAACTCTATCGGTCTCGCCTTAAAAACGGAGACCGAAAAGAGTTGGAATGAGCCTATATCCTTAATAATCATCAATAGCCTTGCTCCTTTGCCTTATTTTTTTATTTTGATTGGTTACCGAATGTAATATCTATTTGTGATATATCCCCCTTAATCTTATAATCATCCAATTAAACAAAAAACCCTTTTCGGGAGGCGCCTTATTTTGAAATAAGGCGCACTCCTGAAAAAGGAACATTAAAAAGATGAACCAACATTTTAAAAAAATGTTTTCCGTAAAATGGCGTCTCGTTTTCGGGTGAGATGCCTTGCATATTTCCGTTCAAAGTATAACGGAACATGTTTATTTCTGTATTTGTGTTGATTTGCCGAAAAGAGCTCTCAAAGAACTGCGATTGAAAAAATTTGGTGATAAATTTTCGGACATTTTGCTTTTTGACCGAAGATAAAAATGTGGAATTACGCAGTATCAGAAAGTACGAGGTTACAAAACTTCTTATAACCACACCTATACTTTGCACATTATTTCTCGCAAATAAATACATTTAAACCCTTAATAATCTATTGCAAATATAAACATTATTTTTTAACAACAAATTTTTTGAATTAAAAATGATAAATAATTAGCAATTTCGTTTTTAATAATCGGTATTAATCTCTTGATTTTCTGATTTCACAGTTATATGATAATTAACAGCATTTTCAAAACTCACAATATTTTCACTAAATTTGCGAGGTATATTTATTAATTATTGAACCTCATAACTTCATCACTTCATAACCTCGTAACTTTAAAACATGGAAATACTTACCTTCAAAATCATTTTAGTTCTCGTGCTGTTTTTGCTGGCACTCACTGTTGCCGCCTATTCCACTTGGGCAGAACGAAAAGTCGCCGCTTTTATGCAAGACCGCCTCGGACCGAACAGAACATGGATTTTCGGAATCCTGCAACCTTTGGCAGACGGTGGAAAATTCTTTTTTAAAGAAGACTTCACGCCCGCAAATGCGGAAAAATTTCTGTTCGTTTTGGGACCGTCTTTGGTGATGTTCATTTCACTGATTACGGGAGCCGTCATTCCTTGGGGAAAACCGCTCGTCATCGGCGGCGAAACGTTCGATTTGCAAGTGGTAAATATTGACATCGGCGTGCTTTACATTATGGGATTGGCTTCGGTTTCGGTTTACGGAATGATGCTCGGCGGTTGGGCTTCCAACAACAAATTTTCGCTCATCGGTGCCATTCGTGCAAGTTCGCAGATGATTTCCTACGAATTGGCAATGGGGCTTTCCTTGCTCGCCATCATTATGATGAGCAATTCTTTAAATTTAAAAGAAATCACCGCCTTGCAATCTCACGGAAAAATTTGGGGAATCATCCCTGAAATTTCGGGATTCAATTGGAACATTTTTTATCAGCCCGTCTCATTTTTAATTTTCTTTATCGCCGCAATGGCAGAAACCAACAGGCATCCTTTCGATTTGCCGGAATGCGAATCGGAATTGGTAAACGGCTATCACACAGAATATTCCTCGATGAAATTGGGATTGTATATGTTCGGCGAATATGTGAATATGTTCATTTCCAATGCGTTAATCGTAGTTTTATTTTTCGGCGGATTTAATTTTCCCGGAATTGATTGGGTTACGGAACATTGGGGAGATACCGCCGCTTCGGTTTTGAGTATTTTGGCATTTTTAACCAAAACATTCATCGGAATTTTCATTTTTATGTGGATTCGCTGGACTTTGCCGAGATTTCGCTACGACCAACTGATGCACCTCGGCTGGAAAAAACTCATTCCATTGGCATTGGCAAATTTAATTATTACCGGCGCCGTGATTTTAATGTTTGGAAGTTAAAAAAAATTATCTGAGTATCCGGAAATTCCTTTTCCGGACATTTTCCCGGAACGCACGATAAATCCGACATTAAAACAAATATCTCATACGAAAGCAAAAACAAAACCCACTGAAAATCAGCAGGTTAAAATAATATTCGTGGAGTTGGAGGGATTCGAACCCTCGTCCAAACAGGCAATACGCAAGATTTCTACATGCTTGTTCCGTTTTTAATTTTCATCGCAAAACAGAGAACAGACACCCAATTCTACGCCTAACTTCTAAAATTTTCGTTTCTCGGTCGAAGTTCCCGAAAACTTATTTCCGCATTTCTATGCCTCAGAATCGGAAGTCGCAGAACAGAACTTCCGTGAAACATCTCGCTTCCTTACTACACTTCGGGAAAACGCAAGTCCTACTAAACTTCAGACTATGCTGCAAGAGCAAACTCTTGGTTGCCAGTTATAATTTTGCAGCAAGGGATTAAAGAGATCGCGCTGCGGTTCTCTGCATGCTTACTTACCCATTGTTCCTGCTGTCGAAACCAGTCAACCCCGTGGGTTTGTAAACCGCAAAAATACGAAAAACTTCCCAATCTCAAATAGTATTCTGTCTCAAAGTCTAAATCATGGCGTGTCCCTCGCCAAATCTTTGCAGCCGCTCGGGTCGGGCTGTCCGTTGCAATCTTTTTTCCGCCTCCGCAAAAAAACCAACCGCAAAAAAAGGATTTCCACTTCCATCCCTCACGCAAATTCGGAAACCCAAACAAAAAGGAAATCTATGCAATCTGTAGAAAATTTTTCTGTGAAAATCCGTGAAATCTGTGGGAAATATAAAAAGCCATTCGCAAAAAGCCATCCGCTATTCGCCTATTCAAACTCATTCAAACCGTACAAAATTTCCTTCATTTTTGAGCCGTTGATTTCCACAGGTTTATAGGCAACGTTGAATTTCTCGATAGCAACGTCCATATCGGATTTCAGTTTGGTGTATTCGGGCGGAAGTTGGCTCTGGCATTGGGTTGCGTTTTCGTAACTGTTCAGAATGATTTTAAATTTTCGGTAAAATTGTTCGCCTTGGTCGATGAAATTGTTGTATTCATCAATGAAACGCAAGAGCCGATCTATCGGAAACTCGATGTTTACTTGCTTTTTGAATTGATCTCTGCCTTGCGTTTTTTCCATTTCTTTCAAGTAAGTTTCCAATTTCGAGAGTACGGCATCCCAATCGTCTTTGCCGCGACAATCCTGCAATGTTTTATCGTAACCGATTGGTTTTGTGTAATCTATAAACAAAGTTTCGATATCGGATTTCAGG
>JAITMJ010000156.1 GCA_031277475.1 Flavobacteriaceae bacterium | reverse complement strand
TTTTCCGGTCAGCGTTGTCCAAAATTCTTTTCCGTTGAAATTCAGCAACATTCCGTTGAAATCGGCTTCCAAAAGTTTTCCGTGATAATCTGCGAGCGTTTTCAGGGCGTAAGTTTTTTGGGTTGCTTTGGTGTTTTGCAGCATCACTTTTCCGTTTTTGTCGTCTAAATTGGTGATGGCTGTGGAAGTTTCGGGCAAATCGTCGAAAAAAGATTTTTTAATTTTTAAATATTCGTCAAAAGTTTTATGATAATCCAAATGATCGTGCGTGATATTTGTGAAACCCGCAATTTTAAAATGCAAACCGCCGGTTCTTTTTTGATGTATTCCGTGCGAACTGACTTCCATAAAAGCGTATTCGCAGCCGGATTCAACGGCTTTTGCCAAGATTTTATTTAGGGTTAAAATGTCGGGAGTGGTGTGTGTTGCGGGAGAAATTTCATCGCCGATTCGGATTTCTACGGTTGAAATCAAAGCCGATTTAAAGCCTAAATTTTTAAAAATATCAAACAACAAAGTAGCGGAGGATGTTTTTCCGTTGGTTCCCGTAACGCCGATTAAATCTAACTTTTCAGATGGATTTCCATAGAAATTGGCGGCTAATTTTCCCAAAGTTTCGCAGGAATTTTTTACTTTAATAAAGGTGAAATTTTCATTTAAAATTTCGGGTAAGGTTTCACAAACGATGGTTTTTGCGCCGTTTTCGATAGCGGAATTTATGTAGGAATGTCCGTCTGTTGCGGTTCCTTTCACAGCGACATACACGGAATTTTCAACGGCTTTTCTGCTGTCAAAAACCACCTCCGAAATTTCGCAATTCACAGTTCCGCGGGTTTCCAAAATCGGAATTCTGTTTAGTAATGTGGTGAGATTCATTGGAGTAATTAAAAAAAATTAAGAGATTTTGAAATTAAGAAATTAGTGGGTTTAAAAATATAATTTGTTCTATTTTGTTTTGACATCTGTTTCTTCAATATCATATTCCTTTCTCAACAAAGCAATTAGATTGGTTGCGCGGTCGCTGTTCAAAATTCCGCTGAGCATCGCAACGCCTTGTTCGGTGAAAGCGTAGGGTAAATATTTACTGTGTTGTCCTCTGTTTTGCTTTAAGATCACAATTTGTGACCTTAAAGAATCGCCTGTTTTTGACATCACAATTTGTGATGACATACTTTCAACTTGGAATCTTATTTCGTCCCACTCTTCTTTGGTGAGTTGGAACATAAAATCTTTCGGAAAACGTTTGATGTTGCGCTTTACGGCTTGATTGAAAATTCTTGTTTCAATTTCGTAAAGAGCCGCCAAATCTCGGTCGAGCATCACTCTTTCGCCTCGGATTTCGTATATTCTGTTTTGAATGGATTGGATGATTTGCATAATATTTATGGTTGTTTTATTTTAGGATTGGTAAAGGAAACTTTTGCAAAAGCGACAGCGAACAGAGTGTATATTATCGTCAGCACCCAAATATATTTCGATGCAAAATGGTTGTTCGTCAAACTTTTTATGAGTGCAAGTGCGGCAATGAAAAAATGCGCGAAATTTCCCAAACTCAACGGTTTTGAATAAATGCCGCCAATCACCAAATTTTTAGCCATCCAATTCATCGCGGCAAAACCAAAATACAGCGCACCCATAATTTGAGCCGTTAAAATTAAAGTTTCGGTCGGCGTTTGATGGAGATTCGATAATATTTCTTTCGGTAAAAAAATCAGGACGATTCCCAAAATCCCCATTACCACTGAACTTGCCGTCATCAAAAGTTTTGTATTCATTGTTTTGTTCTTTTTATTTTGGTTTAATTATGTCGAATTCGCCATAATTAAAAGTCGGATTGTATATTTTTGCCATTTTATTTGTTGCTTGTTTTAAATTCGATTATATAAGGAGCCAATCTATTTCCGTCTTCTTCTTTAGCAAAGTTTGATATTATCAATTCATATTTTGTATTGGGTTTCAAATCTTCAATTTCAAAGGAAAATCTTTTTTTGTCCTGCGACCAGCCTATTACTTTTTTTATTTTAATCGGCTGCACATTAATGTTTACATTATCAAAACTTCTACAACAATCGCTCATCACGTCGCTAAATTCTATGGTTATGAGTTTTAAATTCGGATTTACTTTTTGACTTCCGTTTTTAAATTCCAAAATACGTTTAACCGTTGGTCTTAAAGATTCATATTTTTGCGATATTTCCGCCACGCTCATAGGAAAAAAACCGATGCCGTCAAGCATTTTCGCAAATTCAACTTCATCATTATAATCCAACTCTATCAAATCTTTTATCGCTTGTTTTTTGTCTTTTGCCCGGAGATAATACCTCTCGGAAATTTCATAACCGATGTAATATCCGAGATCATTTACTTTTAATTCATTTTTATTAGTACCCCACAACCAATTGTTATCGGTATTATATTTGAAAATTTCTTCCATATACTTTTTCAGCACGATTTCAGAATTTTCTTTTCCGAATCGAACCGCCGGAGTTAATTTTTTTCCTGTAACCAATAATGAAACAAATTCTGCAACGCCTTCTGCAACGCACTTTTCAATGATGCCAAAATCTTCCCAATTTTTTTGTTGCGTGTGAATATACTCGTGAACCGCCGTCAAAGGTATATCGTAAGGCGCATATTCCTTAATTCCATTTCTAACTCTGTCCGGCAATTCGTCCAAAACCGAATTTTGTTTGGCAAAAATAAACTCGGAACCCAAAAGCACGCTGTTTTTATCTATCGAATATGTTCCGGAACTTCTGAACGCTCCAACCGAGAAATAAATATTAGCCGGTTTTAATTCGGGATAAATTTCTTTTAATTTTTGAATGTAGAAATTAATGCTATCTTGTTCTTTCTGTGCATTTTGCATATTTTGCCTGATGGAATTCCAATATTTTGGGTAGTTTAAAATGGCATTTACAAATTCGTAATCTTTGTATCCTCGAACAATCATTAGGTTTTTTAAACCGTCCGTTCCTTTATTGATATACAAATCATTAATATCTTTTATTCTTTGTAAACTATCTGTTTCGCTGCGAACTTTATCATACGCCATCCAAAAATGATCAATATCGGTTTTAATAACTACGGAATTATCCATTTCCTGCGCTTGCATATATGAATTTGAAAGGAAAAACATAAGCAGGCTGATTGAAATATTTTTCATATTTTTATAAGACTATTATGTTAATTATTCTTTTTTTCAATTAATTTTTTCACGGCTCTGTCGAAATCGCTTTCCAAGTGTTGCATTTCGTTTCGGCGGTAAATTTCAAATTCTTTTTCTGCTTTTTCTACGGCTTGCTGATGAGAAATTTTGCCTTTATCATTCAAAATATCTTTATTCAACATTTTGAGTTGTTGGTCTAAAAAGTTTTTCCAATCGTTCATCATCATCGGTTTTTGTTCCAATGCCTGCAATTCCGCATAGCCGAGAAAACCTTCGGTCAGCAGATTCAGTTTTTGCAATTCGAGTTCCGAAAGATAATTTTTAGCAATGCGAACATCCTCTTTTGTGATGTAATTGCCTTTAAAATTAGTCATTCCGAGCATCGTTTTTTCATTATTTACGCGGTTGTAAACCACTTCGGCAGCCGTTTGCCGATGAACGGCGTAGTGCATTTTATTTTGAACGGTTGCAAAAAAATCGCTTGTCAGTTTGTTGCTTGGGTCATAATCTACGCTCGTAGCATAAATATCGGTAACTTGTTGCCAAAGGTTTCTTTCGGAGGAACGAATATCTCGAATGCGCTGCAAAAGTTCGCGGAAATAGCGACCGCCGCCGTTTTTCAAACGCTCGTCGTCAAGCGTAAAACCTTTGACAATGTATTCTTTGAGCCGTTCCGTAGCCCATTGACGAAATTTTGTAGCAACTTTGGAATTGATGCGATAACCCAGCGAAATAATCATATCGAGATTGTAATGATCAATTTCCCGCTTTACCTGTCTGTTGCCTTCGTTTTGAACTAACAAGAATTTCTTGTGAGTTGCCGAATCAGTCAGTTCACCATCTTTCAAAATTCCGTCAATATGCTGACTTACATTCTGTTGCGTTGTATTAAAAACTTCAGCCAACTGCTTTTGCGTCAGCCAAACGGTTTCCTCATCCAATCTTACCGTGATTTTCGCCACGTTTTCGTCGGTTTCATAAATCACAAAATCGGGATGTTTTTTCTGTATTTCTTGTTTTTTCATTTTTTTAATTTGCCCCCTGTCCCCCAAAGGGGGCAAAGGTTCTAATTTTTTATTCCTAAATTTTTAAACGTTTTTTTTGCCGCTTTTACCTCATAATTTTTTAATTCTCTTTCATTTGCTTCAGCAAGTTTTTCGCGTTTTCCCCCTTTGGGGGACAGGGGGCTTCTTACTGCAGCGTCAAATAAATCCGTTGATTTTTTTTCATTAAAGTTCCTGCCGCCGGAAATTGTTCTTTTATCCTTCCAATACCTTTATATTCAACGCGATATCCGAAATTTTCCAACTGCGGAATTATATTTTTCCCGATTAATCCTACCACATTCGGCATTTGTCCGTTCAGTGCGAGTTTTGCGTCGGGTTCTATCATTTTGTTTAAATTCGTTTTTTTGTTTACGAGCATTTCCTGCTCGATGTTTTGCGGCATTTTCAAAAACGTTTTTCCTGCAATTTCCTTGAAAACAGGGGCGGCAACTGTGGCTCCGTAGAATCCTTTGGAAACGTCCGGCTCGCTGATCATCACATAGCAAGTGTATTTCGGGCGGTCTGCCGGATAAAAACCCGCAAACGACGAGCGGTATTTCATCGGACCTTCTTTCCAATATTCAAATCGGGCAGTTCCTGTTTTTCCCGCCATTTTCAGATTCGGTGTGAAAATACTTCGTCCGGTTCCTTTTTCTACGGCTTTTGTAAGCGCGGAAGTCATCATTTCTACGGCTTTTTCGGATGCCATTTTTTTTACGAGAATTTCCGGTTTTGCTTCGTACATTATTTTTCCGTCTTTCATTATTTTGTTGATGAATAAAGGTTTCAGCATTGTTCCGCGATTGGCGATTCCGTTGTAGAAAGTGGCGAGTTGCAGCATATTGATATTCGATGAATATCCGTAGGAAATCGAGGCTAAAGTTGCGGCGTTCCAGCGTTTATTTTGCGGCGTTACGATGTTGGGTGTTGCAATTCCGGGAAGTTCGATGTCCATTTTATCAAACATTTTCCATTTTTTTAGGTGGTCGAGGAAAACATCGGGTTTATCGGCATAAAATTTTGTGATGAGTTTCGCGGTTCCTACATTGCTGGATTGCGCCAAAACATCGCTGATTTCATAAATTCCGCCGCCGTGTCCGTCTGAAATTCTTTGTTTGCCGTAAACCCAAGTTCCGTTTCCGACATCTACGGTGGTTTTTTCATCAATAAATCCGTCGTCCATCGCTGCCAAAAGCGAAACGGTTTTGAAAACAGAGCCCGGTTCGATGTTGTCTTTTAAAGCATAATTGTAGGCATCCACATAAATTCCGGGTTCGGTTCGCCGCAAATTTACCATCGCGCGCACTTTTCCGGTTTCGGTTTCGAGGACGAGAACGCAGCCGTGTTCGGCATCAAAATTGACGAGTTGTTTTTCCAAAGCGGAATGTGCAATATCCTGAATCCGCAAATCCAAAGTGGTGTAAACATCCATTCCATCCACAGGTTCTTGGATTTTCCAATAATCTATCGGTTTCCATTGTGTGGAATTTACCCTTTGTTCGAGGCGTTTTCCGTCCGTTCCTTTTAAATATTTTGAAAAAGCGCCTTCCAATCCGGATTTTCCGCGTTCGTCATCAATTCCTACGGTTCCGGCACCGATTTCGGAAGTGGAAAGTTCGCGTTTATAGTTTCTGTCCACGATGAAACCGCCTCTGTGTTTTCCTTTATTAAAAATCGGAAACTTGCGGATTCTGTCGTATTCATCGAAGTCCAAACCTCTTACCAAACCGTAATACTGATTTTTGTTTTTGCGTTGTTTGTCGAAAAGTTGCCTGAAATAACTTCTCGGTTTTCCGAACATCGCACTCAAAGAATCGGTGAGTTCACCGATGTTGTTCGTATAAAGGCTGTCGCGAATGGTTTTAAAATCGACATAAATGTCGTATCGCATTATGGTTGTGGCGAGAATGGTTCCGTCTGACGCGAAAATGTTTCCGCGAGCGGCTTTCAAAGTTGCTTCACGATAATTTTTCTCGACTTCGGCTTGAATTTCCTGAACGTTTGTATTTTGCAAAATCAAAATTCTGCCCAGAAAAACGGTGAGCATCGCAAAAGCGGCGGCGGCGAAAAAATAGCCCCATCTCAAGGTTCTTTTGCGTTTGTAGTCGTAATTATTTTGTTTTGTCATCGGTGCTGTCTAATTTTATTAACAATTTATGCGGATGGTTTTCCAAAGGAAGCAGAGAATCTTTCACCATTTCTTTTCCAAGTTCGGATTCCATTTTTACTTTTATCAATTTGCTTTGTGCTTCGGCGTTTCGGGATTTGTATTCCTCGGTTTGCTCTTTCAAAGCGTTCACTTGTTCGATTTTTTTGCTCACCAAATGGTTGCTGTAAATCATAATCATCATCAAAACAAAAAGCAGCAAAAAGTATTTGTAATGGGCTTTTATCTCATCACGATTCAAGAAATTTCCTTTTAAAATATCTATAAAAGTGAGTTTCTTTTTGGGTTTGTATGTTTTTTTTGGCATTTTGGGGGTTTGTTTAAAGTTTTTATTAGACTTTGAGAATAAAGAAAAAAGAGTAAAGATTTTTTAAATTTTAGATTTTGAATTTTAGTTTTTAGATAAAATAATATTTTTGAACAAAATTAAGTTTTTTTCTTGGTCTTATACCGATATTTTGCTACCTTTGCAGGATAATTTTTTTTCATCATATGTGTTTTTACTTCGGTTTGGTAATTTTTTACCAAACCGAGGTTTTTTAATGCCAAAAATAACATCTTCTTCATCCGTTTTGCAGTTAAACATTGATAATCACCGGTTTGTTTTCATTGTCCTATAAACTCATCACCAAAATTTTGGAACCCGCGTCCACGCCGATTGCTTTTTTTGCTAAATTTGTCATAATTAACATTATTTTATTTTGAATCAAGCTCACATGAAATACATCACCAAAAAAGCATTAGAACACTTTATAAAAAACGCTCTGGAAGAAGACATTCGGGAAGGCGACCACTCCACGCTTTCCACGATTCCGAAAGATTTGGAACAAAGCGCGAAACTTCTTGTGAAAGAAAATTGCATTTTGGCGGGCGTGGAATTAGCAAAAATCATCTTTAAAACTTTTGATAAAAATTTGAAAATCAATATTTTAATTAAAGATGGACAAAAAGCAAAAGTTGGCGACGTTGCTTTCACGGTCAGCGGAACAGCGCGTTCTATTTTGTCTACAGAAAGATTGGTTTTAAATTGTATGCAGCGAATGAGCGGAATCGCAACGATGACGCACGATTGGAATTTGCAATTAGCCGGAACAAAAACCAAACTTTTGGACACCCGAAAAACCACGCCGAATTTCAGAATTTGCGAAAAATGGGCGGTTGCCATCGGCGGTGGAAACAATCATCGTTTTGGGTTGTTTGATATGATGATGCTGAAAGACAATCATATAGACTACAACGGAAGCATTGCGAACGCCGTAAAAATGGCGAAAAATTATTTGAAGAAAAGTAAACTGAACCTAAAAATTGAAGTTGAAACCCGAAATCTCGAAGAGGTAGAAGAAGCGTTAAAATCCGGAGCCGACAGAATCATGTTTGACAATATGGATATTCCGACCATGAAAAAAGCTGTGAAAATGGTTGCCGGAAAATCCGAAACCGAAGCCTCCGGCGGAATCACAAAAAAAATGTTAAAAGCCGTTGCCGAAACCGGAGTAGATTTTATTTCTGCCGGCGCATTGACGCATTCGGCAAAAAATATTGACCTGAGTTTGAAAGCGGTTTAGCAATTATTCATACTTTTCTTCAAATAGGATTCTAAAGTTTTGAAAATTTATAATTAAAAACCGCCTCATCAAAGACGAGGCGGAATTTTTTGTTGTTTCTAAAGCAGGGTTTTAGAATTTGTAGGCGTATCCAAGATTGATGGATGAAATAGCAACATCTTCAGCAATTCCTTTATACCCAATATATACATTGTGCTTTTCGGCAAAAGTATAGCCTACTTTCGGTTGGTAGTAGAAACCTCCACCATCACCGTCTCCTGTATACATAGCATATCCCAAATCCGCACCGATGTTGAATCCTCCATCGAAATTGTACTGCGCGGTTGCAGCGATTGGAATATATCCGGCACCTGACGTAGATATATTTGAACCTGTTAATTCATTAATTAACTTGATCTCGTCTTTCCATTCTGATTTCAACATATACTGAGAATAACCTGTGGTTATACCCAAATCAAAATTTTCTGCCACTTGCCAAGTGTAAGCCGCATCAATACCGATGTTGAGAGAAAACATGTCACCGGCATCACCCATTGGCAAACCAACGTGAGCCCCTACTTTAAACTGAGCGTTCATCGCTCCGAATAGTGCTAATGCACCTACTAAAAATAACTTTTTCATAAAATTGAAATTTTAATAAATTTTGGCAAAAATATAACATTTTTTTAACACTTGCAATTTTTTTTTGTAATTTTTCCCCGTAAATGCTTTTCATGTCGGTAAAAAAATAGAGGATTTAAAGCCTGTATCTACAAATCTGAACTTACGGAAATAATGTTCATTTTTATTTTCATCTCGGATTTTATCGGGATTCCGTCGCAAGTGGCAGGCAACCAATTTTTCTTTATTCTGCGGACAATATATTTCATATCATCGTAAAAAATTTCGCTGAACAAAACTTTGGGAGCACCGGAAATATTGGTAACTCTGCCGTTTTCATCCAAAGAAAGTGTAAAGGTAAAATCACCATTTATGGTGTAATAATCGGAGTTGAGATAGGCAAACATATATTCGGTCAGGATCTTTTTGTATTCGGCGGCACCACCTTCAAAACCGGCAGCCGTAAAATTTTTACAACCCTTTGCCGCTATTTGATAAAAGGGTTCTTTAATGTTTATTTTCAAAAGATTCTTGTTGTTTTCAGTGATGAAAGAATCGTCTCTGTCTTCTATATCTGTTTGAGCCGAAACAAAATTCAGACAAAACAGGCTTAAAACTAAAAAAATACTTCTCATTTCAATTAAAATTTAAGATAAAATTACGATTTTTTTTATGAAATGATGAGGCTATAAAATAAATCCGAATAAAAATTGTGTTTGCACCATTGTGACTTGGCGTGAAAAAATCCACGCCAAGCCACAAGGATGTGAAGAAATTTCTGTAATCTTATATTTTTTTAATGAGTTTGACCTGTTTTAATTGCCATAATTAGGTGGAAATTAATTATCTTTACTCTTTCATCTCAAAGTCTAAAAAACCAATGAACCAAAACTTTTCCGAAGATCAAATCGTTTACGAAGACAATCACCTTTTTGTAATCAACAAAAAAGCGGGACAACTTGTCCAAAGCGATAAAACCGGTGACGAATCTTTGATTGATCTAATTAAAAATTTTATTAAAATTCGAGACCAAAAACCCGGAAACGTTTTTATAGGAATGGTTCACAGGATTGACAGACCGACTTCCGGACTGGTGATTTTTGCCAAAACTTCCAAAGCACTTTTACGGCTCGTGAAAACGATAAAAAACCGTGAAATCAAAAAAACGTATTGGGCAATCGTTCCAAAAATTGAAATCCCGCAGTCACAAAAACTCGTTCATTATTTAAAGAAAAACGAAAAAACCAACCGAAGCACGGCTTTTCCGAAACCAACCGAAGGTGCAAAAGAAGCGATTCTTTCTTATAACATTGTTAAAACTTTGGACAATTACCAACTTTTGGAAGTGGATTTGGAAACCGGTCGCCATCATCAAATTCGGGTTCAGCTTTCAAAAATCGGCATTCCCATAAAAGGCGATTTGAAATACGGTTCGCCGAGACCAAATCCGGATGCAGGAATTTCTTTGCACGCAAGAAAATTGGAATTTGTTCATCCCGTAACGCAGGAAAAATTGGAAATATTTGCAAAAACTCCCGAAAACGATACGCTTTGGGAAACGTGTGAAAATTAAAATACATAGTTTTAACTATATTTGAGACCTATACAAAAAAATGAGTAAACTTAATTTTGAAAAACCCTTTAACTTTTTTTTCAGATCTTTTCTTCAAGGGCTTGTGATTATCGGACCAATTGGACTGACCGTTTTTGTAGTTTGGTACATCATTTCGTCGATAGACAATCTGGTACCTTCTGTTGCAAAAGAATATCCCGGATTGGTTTTTGTTTCGCTGATTTTGTTTACTACATTGCTTGGATATTTGGGGAATAAATTTGTTTTTGGGAGATTTATTTTTGACCAGATGGACCATCTTTTAGAGCGCGTTCCGGGCGTGAAACACATTTATACGCCAACCAAAGATGTAATGTCCTCTTTCGTGGGCGACAAGAAAAAATTCAATGAACCGGTTTGGGTAAAAACCAATGAAAATCCTGAAATTTGGAGAATTGGGTTTCTCACGCAAAAAGAAATGTCAGACGTGGAAAAGCACAATTATGTTGCGGTTTATCTTCCACATTCTTACGCCATTTCAGGTTGGGTAATCGTTACCGAAAAGAGAAATATAAAACCTGTAGTCGGGATGAACGCTGCATCTGCGATGAAATTTGCCGTGAGTGGTGGCGTTGCAGGATTTCATTCGGATGAAAGTTTTAAAATAGATGAGGAGAATGAAGATGTTTTCGTAAATTGACAACATTCTGATTTTCATTAATTTAACCGTCGCTGAAAATTATTATATTAAATATAATCATCACCGCTTTCGGATTGAAAGGACACGAAAAACAGCAACTGATTATGAAGCAAACCATGCTTTATAATTCAGGGGATAAAAGGAAAAATAAACGAACAGGAGGAATAATTGACAGCAAAACAAAAAATGATTGGACTAATTTTTTTCAAGGTTCTTTGAGTTAAAATTTTAGTGCGTTTGGTCTGGCTCATAATGAAGGCTAATTGGAGGTTCCAAAAAAATACCTATTTTTGCTTATCATGGTTTCGAGTTTTTTTCAGTTAAAAAGCAGGAGATAAAAACTTCCTCACAGATAATTTCCACGTTCTGTTTTTTATCGGACAATATTAAATACCTATGCTACACCCTATATTTCTCATCATTTTTGCTATTTTGTTGATTCTTTTTTTGAACAGCGAAAGAATGAATGCGTCTAACACTCAAAAAACACTCTGGTTTACGGCATTTTTGATGATTATTGCAGCGGGAGGAAGAGATTGGGTAGGCGCAGATTATCCTGTTTATAGGAGTATGTATAATTTCGGATTTCCGAATTTTACCACCTACGAAGATGTTTGGAACAAAGCAACATTCCAGCCGAATACTATGGATATTGAGTGGTTCTATGTTCTTGTGAATAAGATTCTTTTTGATTTCAGAATGTCTTTTCATGTTCTTACTTTTTTGCTTGCTATCGCTTCTATTTCAATGCAAGTCAGTACGTTTCATAAATATTCCGCACTTCCGGTTCTGAGCATGATATTTTATTTTATGCCTATTTATTTCATTACGGATTGTGGACAAATGCGGCAAGGAATTGGGACGGCAATTTGCATATTTTCCATAAGATATATTGTTGAAAGAAAAGTGTGGAAATTTCTTTTGTGCATTTTTTTTGCATTGGGAATGCACAAATCCACCATTATTTTTCTTCCGGCATATTGGATTGCGGCTCTTCCCATCAATGGCGTAAGATGGATTCCCATTATCGTTACGTGTATGATTTTGGCGCCGTTCAAAGCTTATGCTCTTTTTGGCGGACTTATCGAAAGCATTGCTCCGCAGGAGATTTCGGATTCCTATACGGGATATTCTGCGGATAAATATTATGGGAATGAATTGGAAACCGGCTTGGGAGATGTCATCAATCTGTTTTTAATCATCCTGATTATTCTTTATGACAAAAAAGGTGAAAAGAAAATTTATTATTTTGAATATTTCAGAAATTTGGCATTGTTCGGATATTGTCTGTATTATATTTTCCGTGGAAATGCTATTTTTGCAACAAGGCTGCCCGGAGTATATATGGCATTCAGCGGATATTTTGCAATTCCGGGAATAATGATGGCGATGAAAAAAGAAATTTTCCGTGTTTTAAAATTAGGATTTATAGTCTATTTTCTGTTACTTTGCTATGCTTTTTCTAAAGTAAACGCAGTAAAAGGATCTTTCACAAAAGATAAATATCACAATATTCTTTGGTAAATTAAAAGGGATTGATGAACAAAATAGAATTTTTAATAGCAGATATCGGAATACCGGTTTTTTACGTAAAATTGGTGTTGGGGTTTTTGATTTCTTTTTTGATTACTTTTATATCCATCCCCACGATTATACAGGTTTCCAAAAGAAAAAACCTGATGGACGAACCGAGCGACAGAAGTTCGCACATACGGAAAATTCCCAATTTGGGAGGAATTGCGATTTTCTTTTCCATCGGCGTTTGTGCCTCGATTTTTGCTTATGAACTTTTTGATCTTTACAAATTTCTGTTCGCATCGTTGGTTATTCTGCTCTATATAGGAGTTATGGACGATATTTTGATGATAAAAGCCTACAAAAAACTGTTTGCACAGATTTTGGTTTCAGCACTTATCGTTATCGGTTCGGATGTGAGAATCAGAGATTTATTCGGTATTTTCGGCATTCATGAATTGAATTATTTTATCAGCGTTGCGTTCAGTATTTTTACGTTTGTGATTTTGATTAATGCTTTTAATTTGATTGACGGCATCGACGGACTTGCAGGAACTTATTCCGTACTTTGCAGTGCATTATTCGGCGGCAGTTATTTCTATTTGGGCGAATACAATTATCCTTTGGTGGTTTTTTCAGCCATTATTGTAGGTTCTGTTTTGGCGTTTTTATACTATAACCTATCCAAACATCGGCGCGTGAAAATTTTTATGGGAGACACCGGCTCCATGATTCTGGGATTTTTATTGGCATTTACGGCAATAAATTTCATAGATATTTTTATCGAAAAAAAAATATTTGGCGTCCCGATGTATCATTTAAAATCCGCGCCCGTAATTGCAGTTGCCATTTTAATTTTACCGATTATTGATACGTTGAACGTAATTTTGATAAGGCTTTTTCAAAAAAAATCGCCGTTTAAAGCAGATAAAAACCATATTCATCATCGGCTTTTGAGTTTGGATTTATCTCACAAAAAATCTACAATGTACATCATATCATACTATTTGTTCATGATATTGATAACCTATTTTTTGAGGCATTTGGAAAACAATTTGTTTTTATTGATTATTGTAGGCTTGGGTTTTCTGGGTGCCTATATGCCGAATATTATATTAAAATTAAAAAAATCATAAAATAATCCTATTTTTGCAGTCAATTTTTAGATGATGAAGCATACAAAAATTATTCTATTTCTTTTCACTTCTTTTGTTTTTACGTCATGTATCACCACAAGAGAAGTTCAGTATTTGCAGCCGAGCGAAAGCCTGACCATAGACGGTGAAGGTTTGGTTTCGTATAATGTTCAGGAATATCGCGTCACAAAAAATGATATTCTCGATCTCAATATTATTACTACTCCGGACGGAGACGCGGCACAGTTTTATTCCAGATTAAATACAGACGGTACGGCAATGTCGGAAATAACTTCCAGAATGCGGGGTTCCGGCAATGGCAGCAACAGGTTTTATTTTAACGGAATCAAAGTCAATTCAAAAGGCGAAATTTATGTTTTCGGAATCGGCTACATCAAAGCAGAAGGAAGAACGGTGGAAGAAATTTCTCAGGAAATTCAAACCGAAGTCAATAAAAATTTTCTCGAAGGAAAATCCGAAGTTCGCTTAAACTTAGACGGAATCCATTATTTCATACTCGGAGACTTGGAATCTACCGGAATGACGGGTGAAAAAACCGCATATACACAACGCTTGAACATCTTGGAAGCCATAGCGTTAAACGGAGGATTGAACAGATCTGTGGATCGCAAAAATGTAACGCTCCAAAGAAAATATCCGGAAGGCATCAAAATGGTGAAATTGGATTTGACGCGAGAAGACCTCGTGAATTCTCCATATTTTTGGTTGCAAAACGGCGATATGATTTTGCTTAACACCAGACAAAAGAATTTCTACGGATTTGGAAGAGAACCGATACAAACACTCACCACCGGAGTTTCTCTGATGACGACAGCATTGACCATCTATTTATTAATCAACAGATTGTAAACAAAATGATTCCTGAAAAAAATAAAAAAACAGCAGTATCCCGAACGGAAGATGCCGATGAAAAAATAGGAATATTTTCATTCTTTGATCTGGAACACTTTATTAGAAGAGTCATCAGAAATTGGTATCTATTTTTACTGATGTTTGCCATCGCATACATTATTTCCTATATATACAGCAGATATTATGCGCAGAAAATCTACGCCTCCAACCTGTCACTAAGCCTCTCAAATACTACGGCAAAATATTTCACGCCGGAACAATCCATCAATTTTATTTGGGGGCAAAGCGGGAATCAGGAAGGATTGCTTCTGAAAAAAATGTTGCTCTCCCGATCTCACAACGAATATTTAGTAAATCGATTTGAACTTTACACCAATTATGCCACAAAAGGCAGAATAAAAGCAACCTATTTAGACAAAAATGATTCTCCCGTAATTCTGAAAATAGATAAAGACCACCTTCAACAAACCAATTATCCGATAACATTGATATCAAAAGGTAATAACAAATATGAAATAGTGCTGCCGGAAAAAGGACATTCCACCACGCTGTACAATTATAAAACAGAATTCTCGGAAAAAATAAAAAACTACCCGAAACCGAAAAACAAAATCATTGAAATAAACCAATGGTACGAATCACCGAACTTGAGATTTCAACTCGTGAAGAATCCGAATAGCGATATGAAATTCGATAATATTATCGTACAACTCGTTACCGTGAATACTGCAGTAAATGATATTATTAGAAACACGAATGTAGATTTTGATAAAGATGTCCCCACAATTATGATCATTACCAAAAGAGGTTATAATCTGAATGAAACCGTAAACTTCCTGAACACTTCGGTGGAAGAATTAAAAATAAAACGTGGTCAAGATCTCAATCAGGTAGATAAAAACACCATTGTTTATCTTGACAATAGTTTGGAAGATTTTCGAAGGAAATTAGATTCCGCCGCACAAAAATTAGATGATTTTAAAGTAGCGGAAAACTATTACGATATTAGAGAAAGCGAGGAAAGTATTCTAAATAAACTCTCCGGTCTCGGCGGACAAAAAGAGGACTTGATCAACCAAATCAACACCCTAAACAATATCAGAAATATCATAATCAGTTCCAGATTGGATGATGTGATAAACATTGATTTGGCAGGCGTGCAAGATGCCGGCAATTTTACGATCGGCATTTCCAAATTAAAAGAACTCTACGAAAAACGCCGAATGTTGGCAACCATCTACACCCCAACTTCAGCACCGATGGTAGAAATCAACCGAAAAATAGACGAAGCACAAGGTGTTTCTCAAAAAAATCTGAGCAAATATCAATCTATTTTTTCTGAACGTATTGACAAACTGAACAAACAAATCAGCGTAATAGAAGCCTCACTTGACACCTTTCCCGAACAACGAAGAAGATACCTCGATATTAAACGCGGATACAACATTATTCAAAAATATTATGACAATTTGGTTTCTCGACGAGCGCAAACACAAATGCGAGTGGACTCAGACCGCACCGGTGGAATTTCAGTGATAGACTATGCTAAAAACCTCGGACAAGGTCCGGTAGCCCCTAACACAAAACAAGCCTCATACTTAATTATCGGTGGATTTTTAGCCTTGCCGTTGCTGTTTTTATTACTGGGAGAATTGCTCGACAACAAAATAAGAAAAATAAAAGAATTGGTTTCCGTTACCAAAATTCCATTGCTCGGAGTGATTGGTAATGATACCCACGACAATAATCTCACCGTCATTCAGCGCCCGAAATCTTCCATTTCAGAATCTTTCCGCGGCATCAGAGCCAACCTCAGATTCCTGTCCAACGAAGACGGAAAAAGCAAAGTATTGCTGGTAACCTCTTCGGTCGGCGGCGAAGGAAAAACCTATATTTCCATCAACATCGCATCCGTATTGGCGTTGAGCGGCAAAAAAACCATCCTTCTCGGAATGGATTTGCGAAAACCAAAAATTTTCGGAGATTTTAATATTGATAATAAATTCGGAATTTCAAACTATCTCGTCGGCGAAACCACGATGGATAAAATCATCAGCAAAACAAAAGTCCCGGATCTGGACGTAGCCACTTCCGGACCCATTCCGCCAAATCCGTCTGAACTTTTGATGAGCGACAGAAATATGAAATTCATAGAAGAATTAAAAGAAATTTATGATTTCATCGTAATAGATTCGCCGCCGGTAGGTTTGGTGGCAGATTCTTTTGAACTGATGAAACACGCCGATACCAATATTTACGTCGTTCGCCACGAATACACCGAAAAACACATGCTGAAAATGATTATAGAAAAATACCATAACCTCGAAGTAAAACACGTGGGATTGGTTTACAACGATTATCAAGTGAAGCAAAGCTATGGTTATGGCTACGGATATGGCTACGGCTACGGATATGGTTACGGCTACGGCTATTTTGATGAAGACAAAAACTATGAAGAACCTACGCTCATCAAAATCAGAAACAGATTAAGGAAAATATTCAGCAGAAATTAAAATCCTCCGGCAACGAGAGTTTTTTGTAGAATAATAATAGGAATTTATCGTTTATTTTATGAAACTTTATAAAAATTTCAATTGGTTTAACTAAAAATTAAGAACTTTAGAAACGTGAAAATGTTTTATATTTGCAAAACTACTCGGAAAAAGTCGGGATATTCGTTCATGAGAAAATCTTTTTTATATCCTTTCTTATTGCTGATTTTCCTCAGCAATTCAGCCAATGCCCAGCGCCACGAACTCGGCGCAAATATCGGTATGAGCAACTTGGTCGGCGATATCGGCAGAACCAATTATATGCTGCAAATGCCTATCGACGGACAATTCTCGGTTTTCGGCGCGCCTTTTTACGCAGGAATTTTATACCGATGGAATTTTAATCCCTATCAAACCATCAGATTAAATCTCGGCTATAATCATATTCAATTTGCAGACGGCGTGGCAGACGAATACTACAGACGAAACCGCCAACTATTCGGAACCAATTCCATGTACGAAGCCAACATTGTGTTTGAATACAACTTTCTTCCCGCAAACGATGAACAGAAAAGTTTGCTCAGTCCATACGTTTTTGGAGGTTTTGGCGGATTGTTCATGGAATCCTCCGAAATGACGGGTGTTGTTCACGATTTCAGAAGAAATGCCAACGGAACCGCCATTGCTCCAACGGATTTTAACGATTTTGTTTCATATCCTACTTTTGCAAAAGGAAATAAAATGACGATGGAAATTCCTTTCGGAATCGGTTTAAAATACAAATTTAATTACAATTGGGCGGTTTTCGGAGAATTTATGTTCCGTGCCACTTTTTCCGATGCCGTGGACTACAGCGAGGTTGATGTCAGCAACGTCAATGTTACTTACAACTCAGATATTCTCGCACCCGGATCCTCAACTTCTTTGTTGCAAACCGATCAATACCAAATAATTGCAGATTTTCGAACCCAAGCCTTGATAGAACAAAGAAAAGTCGGAAATCCCAATTCCAAAGATTGGGTGAATACTTTTTCAATCGGTTTAACCTATTCTTTCGGAAGACCTCCGTGTTATTGCAAATAAAAAAAATGTCGCTGATAAAGGAGAAGATAGATTTGGAAAATGTTCCGCAACACGTTGCTATTATTATGGACGGCAACGGAAGATGGGCGGAATCCAAAGGCAGAGAAAGAACTTTCGGACACAAAAGTGCCATCGAAGCGGTTCGGAACACCATCAATGCGTGCAATGAAATCCATATTCCGTATCTCACGCTCTACACTTTTTCCTCAGAAAATTGGAACCGACCGGAAAATGAAGTGAATACGCTGATGAATTTGCTATCCGAAACTTTGCTCCTCGAAGCCGACGAAATTTTTTCAAAAGGCTTGAAAATGCACGTCATCGGAGATGTGGAAAAATTGCCGGAATTGGTGAAAGAACAATTGTTCAACGTGATAGAACTCACCAAAAACAATACGCGCGGAAATTTGATTTTAGCACTGAGTTACGGCTCGCACAAAGAAATTTTAAGTGCCGTAAAATCCATCGGCGAAAAAGTGAAAACCGGAGAAATGGAAATCGCGGACATCACGGAACGCGTTTTTGAAAAGCATTTATACACCAAAAAATTTCCGGCGGTGGATTTGTTGATAAGAACCGGCGGTGAAATGAGAGTCAGCAATTTTCTGCTTTGGCAAATCGCTTATGCGGAATTGCAATTTTTAGAATTATATTGGCCCGATTTTACCAAAGATATTTTCTTTCAATGTATTTTGGATTTTCAAAACAAAGAAAGACGATACGGCAAAACCGGCGAACAAATTCGCAATGAACAAAAAATTTTAGAACAAAGTTAGACCGATATCGGCGAGCAGATTTTGCTTGAGGTAGTGTCTTTCTTTGTTACATTATTTTCTACAGATTTCCCAAATTTTCCCAAATTTCACCGATTTTCGCCCGAAAAGGCGTGATTTTCTTTTCTAATACTCACTCCAGACTTAAAATTTGTCCCGATATTGCATTTGTTGTTATCAAATCTGTTTTGAGGCGGCTCATTAGCAAGTCTTTCATTATCTATATTTTCAGAGGTACAATCATTAATTTGTCCAAATTTTGCTCTTAACTTACCACCTAAATTTTCGTCTGCAATAATGGATTTAGCCAATGTTTTGAAGTAGGAAAGTATATCAATCCTTTTTTTCTCTTTTCTTGTAAATCCAAATTGTTCCATCAGTTTTTGTGATTAAATCTTGCTTTTTCAATTCAAACATTTCCTTATACGCTAATCCCGTGTAACAGCAGAATAAATAACAATCCTTTACCTTATTCAGTATCTCGGATTGAAATGTATAATGTTCCAATGATTTGGATTTATGAAAAATCCCGATGTTACCTAAATAGGTTAATCTACACCTTAATGGTGCTGTTCCTTTAGTATTTGTATTAAGTTTATCTAATACAAATAATATATGTAATTTATTGTTATTCACTGTTATTAAATTAAATAGAGTATGTCTTTTAGTATGCCTAATTTTCTCAAAAAATACAGTAAATCCGAACAAATTTAGAATCTTCAAAAATCCATAAAATATTGACAATCAACCCAAAAAACAAAAACACCCACATTTCTGTAAGTGTTTTATTTTCAGTTTGCTCCTCCTGCTGGGCTCGATGTTTATAATCTTTCACATTGATATTTAAAGATTTACAGATTTTTCTGAATTAAAGTATGCCTAAAAATATGCCTTTTGCAGCATTTTTACTAACATAATAGAGAAAGTATTTTACTTATAAATCTCCCTCAAATACTCCTTGCTTCCATAGGAAACTTCAATTATTTTATCTGAAATATAAACCAACCAAAGTTCTAAATTATTTTCTAATTGGTAGATTTCGATGTTTTTAATTGTTTCTTTAAAGTGTTGATTTAAAGTGTGTTTATAGAAAAAAATAATTTACTCATTTTCGTTTAATAATCTTGATATAACATAATCGTTTTTTTGGCTTAGTGTGTTGATTGTGTTGTGGTCAATATAATTCACTACATAATTAAACAACACCATTTTGCTTTTAATATGGATTAAATTCAAAGAAGTTAGAGTAATAATATCTTCATTATCAGGATTATTTGTTTTCTCCAGAATAAAATAGGTGACAACATTTTCATTTAAAGAATATTGTTTGATAACCACAGGTATATCCGGAAAGGCTACGTCATCCAAGAGATTATCAATTTTTTCTGTTACATCTTCCATAAAATCAATGTGTTTAAGATAGTTTCCCATTGTTTCTGCCATTATTTTATATTCGGAGTTGCTTATATCTCTTTTAACGGTTTTATTAACATATAGAGCAGAATAATCATCGCCCTGATTTTCAACATAAAATGCCAAGATTTCATTTTTTTGACTTGAAAGGAGAGAAATAATATGAGAAAAACGAGTGTCTGCCACATCATTCTCATAAATATTTGTGAATCCTTTTAAGTTTGGAATACATATTTCCGTTTGTTCTATAAAAGCAGAGTTGCTACAATTTTTTATTTCGTTTTTTGGCATCATAATTTCTTGCTTTGGCTCAAAGCAACCTTGAAATAATAAGGTTATAGCAAATAGCATTATTGTTTGTTTCATAAATTTTCTTTTTTTATTTCTAAAGTTTTTATCATCAATTCTTCTTTTGAAATGATTCCTTGTTTGTATGCTAATTCCAATTTTGCGATTTTTTCTTCGAGCAGTTTTTTACCGGAAAGTTTTTTTATTTCATTGTCGTATTCTTGTTGGATAACATTTTTTTTAGATTCTATTTCTGCATCGCTCAAAACTTCAGTGTTTTTTAGTTCTGACAAAGCCTTCAACTTACTTTCATAGTCTTGTTGGGTGTTTGTAATGGACTTTTCTAAGGTTATATTTTTTCTTTTTTTCCTAACTACAAACCAATAATACAACACAAAAACCACAAGAAAAAAAGCAGTAATCATAGAAATATGCGTATAATATTCTTTTTTGTAGGATTCTTCAAGTTTTTTCTTTTCTGTGGCATATTGTTTTTTTTGGTCTTCTATTTGTTTTTGTAAGTCTTTTATTTTCTGCTCTTTTTCACCAAGCAGAGTAGGATAACTTTTTAGGTTCAAATTGTATTTTTGGTTTATTTCCTGTATTTTCTTTTCCCTATCAGCCTCCTTCTCCCTTTGAAAATCTACAATTTCTGCTATGACTTTACCATCTGCTAAATCTAAATCCTTTACTGAATCTGGATTTTCATTAAGGTATCTTTGAACTTCTGGTATTTTTAAAGTGTTCTCAAGTTTTTGTTGTTCCTGTAATCTTACTAATGGGGCAAAACCCACTCCTGTTCTTTGAGAATATAAATTCCAAGCTTCTTGTGGTGTTGATATTGTTCTTGCTATTTTTCCCATAATTATTATCTTGTTATATCATAATTTTCCCCAGATACATATATATATGTATGAATTTTTACACCCTCTTTTTCATCAGCATAAACACTATCATCTGTTGCTGTTTTAGGAATAAAGGTGGCTGGTAACATATATACAACTTCTTTTGGATTTATATTTTTATCTCCTGGTGTATCTCCCACATATTGTGCATATATGGGGCTACTTTCATCAATTTGTAAAGTACCCTGCTTTACTGTAAAACCTTCTAATTTTAAGTCTGTCATTTTATTCAGTTCAGAAAGAGATTGAGTTGGTCTTTGTCCTTGTTGTTTATTTTTGGACATTACACTTACTTTTGTGTTGTTATTTTGTACATCATTTTGAATTGTCTTAACTGCTCTATCTGCTTCTGTATTAGATAAACCCATTTGATTAAAAGGATTTGATATGTAAGAATTAGCCTGATTTTGAAATACTTGTACCATTTTATCAATAGATGCAAAATTCGTAGGATTTTCTTTTTGAAAATTTTTGTCATTTTTCAATTTATAAAGCAAATCATTTTTTTCTTCTATAGTTTTTGCTGTTTTATATTTTTTAGGCAAAGCATTATATTCTTTTTCTATCCTTGCTATGTTAATACTATGAGATAAATTAGATTTAGGTGCTGTTCCTGCTGGAGAAAGAGTTATACCATCATTACTACCACTTGAAGCAGCTAACTTATTCCAATAATTTTGATTTGCAGTATAATCTACTCCATAAGATTTGCTTTCATAAGCATAGTCTTTGGAGTTTACATCTTTCATAAATTCACTATCTGGGTCAATAGCCTCCCATTTCACTTGGATATACCATAAACTGTAGAATGAACTTCCCATCCTTGTCTTCAAGAATCCAATGCACGGGAACATCAGCCTTAATAAATTGTTTATCATTCTCACTCTTTAAGGATGTTTCTATTATTTGCTCTCTCCATTCTTTTTTGAAACGGCTGACATCCTCTTCAGTAAAATCATATATGCTAACATCTTCACTCCTGCAGAAAAAATCTACCGTTTCTGCTTTTTCATTAAATTCCACATTATATAAAATAATTCCACGCCCTATATCCTTTGGTAATTTTTGATTAAATACAGCAACTTCCGTCTTAAGGCTTTGCAGAGCCATATCTTCCTCTGTTGCATAATGTTCCTCGGCCCTGTTACCCACTTCTTCGTATCTCTCTGCTCTTATGGAAGCCATATCTTCTTCAATCTTATTTTCTAAATATTTTTCAAATAAACCAATTCCCAACACAATAATCATAACAACAAAATACCATATAGGAAATTCTACTATTCCGTTATTATTCATCTTTTTTCTTAAATAGAAGTATAAAACAAGTCCGCACATAATTGCAGGAGAAAGATAATCACGGAGTGCTAAACCAAAAGAAAAATAATGAGATGCTAATGCTTGTGGAAAATGCCAAAATCCTACAATCAAAGGAGTCCATATTGTGTATCTCCACAAAGCAGCCTTTGTTTTTGGGTAGTAGTTTTTAATAATAATATATGCAATTAGAAGATAGACAAATGAAGCAATCATATTATCCAATAAACAAATCCAAAAAAGTATATAAGCCAATACTGTTACTATTTTTTGTACAATATTTTTCTTGCTTTCTTTTCGGGGCAATTCCACATCATATTCATAATCAGATAGTTTGTCTTTTATATCAGAGGTTTTAATCCGTAATTCCTGTTCTGAAATAATTCCCTGTTTATGTGCCTGTTCTAATTTTATTATTTTTTCTCGAAGTATCTGTTTGTCGGTATTATTTTTAATAATAGATTGTAATTCAGTGATTTTGCTATCGTGTTCCTGCTGAATCTCTTTTCTTTTGGATTCGACTTCTTCATCACTCAACACCCCCGAATTTTTAAGTTCCGATAGGGTTTTTAATCTATTTTCATATTCCTCTTTGGCTTTTGAAATAGATTTTTCTAATGAACGATTTGATAAATTATTTTTCATATTAATTTTTCATAATATCATCTGCTTCAATAAGTTGAATGTCAAGATTCAATTTTTTAATCAAATTCTTGATAAGTTTTTTGTCAAAACTGCTTGTTCTTCTACCGAATATGATTTCTTTTATTCCAACTTTCACATAATTTTGTTTACTTACCAATACTCTTATTTCTTCCTCATATTTCCAATCTTCAAGTTTATGGCGTAATATTTCTCTTGCAGTTTGACAATGTATATCTTGTTCTTCTATAAATGCAAGACCATCATATTTGACGCACATAATATCATAATATTTTGATGTATTGATATTTATGCCAAGCACAACTCCTTTATGTCCATTTGCATAATGACTCCACATAAGTTCATCATTTTTCTTTCTTGAAAGAGAGCAGATTTTATATTTCATTTTATCTTTTGCAATCTCCTCCAAAATATCTTTTTCCAGACCCAAAGAATAAAATATTCCTTCCATTGGGTCATTAAGTTTAGGGTATTTTGCAGCGTGAAGTCTGTTGTTTAAAATAATATCAAGAAAATATCTAAAATCCTCTAAACTCCTGTATTTGTATAAAATCTGATTCATTTTTCACAAAAATTTCAAAACCATATTTCCTTTATATCAAACTCATTCTCACAGCATTGCACAAAAAATAACGTGAGCAGATTCCTTTTACTTGCATCAGAAGCCCAACCATAGGCAACAGCACAAAGTAAAAAGGAAAGCCCACGTCTTAAACGCAGGCGTTTCCACTTTCACTTTTCCCGTGCTATTTTTGAAAAATTGGTTGTATTTCTGATGCGGGAAATTTTTAAGCGAAACGCTATTTTTTTATGTCAATTTCTTATGTCATTTAATATTTTTTATGTTTTGGTTTTCCAAAGATAGTAATTTTTTAAATGAAATGTAAATTAAAAATCAACAACTAAATTGGTTGTTATAGGCTATAATTTCGCTATAATTAATAATATATCACATATTCCCACATCATCATATTTTTAAGAAAATTACTACATAATAAAGAAAAGAATATGCTCCGACTTTAATCTAAAAATCAGAGCATATTCAGAAAGTTTAATAAGCAGTTTCTAATTCATATTTTCCA
>JAITMJ010000093.1 GCA_031277475.1 Flavobacteriaceae bacterium | reverse complement strand
TGCCAACGAATCTGCAAAAAAAGTAGGAGAATTTGCCAACGAATCCGCCAAAAAAGCAGGAGAATTTTACGACGAAAATAAACCTTACATCAACCGAGCCGGAGGCGAAATCTGGAACGCCATCAAATACATTATCGGTGGGATTTTTGCGGTAATGGCGATTAGCAGTTTGGTCGGAATTTTTGCGGTCATAATAATGTTTGGAACAAATTCTAATTTTATTGGCGCAAGAGAAGTTAGTTTCTGGATTGGTGACGGCAGAACGTATAATATTTTATTAATGCTAATGATTCTTAGCAGTTTATTCATGACGATAATTTTCAGTTTAATCTGCATTAAAATATTTTCGCCGAAAACCAAACTCAGAAATATGGGTTGGGTTTTGCTTGCATTATTTATTGCAATGATGTCGCTCGGCGTTTATTTCGGGGTTAATATGGCTAACCAAGAAACGATGCTAAACGGAAATAAAGAAGAAACCGAAGAAATTGCCATTAATACAAATTCCGATAGTTTACTTATTGATATTAAGCAAGTTACAATTCCTGAAAATTTTAAATCGTATGACGATATCGATGAATTTTTTTCCGACAAAAAATCGGTTTACGAAGAAGATTATCCGGATTTGAACGTCACCCGAAAATTGAATTTGAAATCACCGTATTTAATCATTAAAAAAAGAGCAAACGGCTATAATATTCCGCTAAAATTGGATGTTCCCGTAGAAATTTCCGGAAATAAAATTCTGCTTCCGAACTATGTGAAATATCCGTACGCACACCGTTTTCGAGATTATGATGTGGATTATGAACTCGTGGTTCCCGAAAAAAACATCGTGGTTCCGATGAACAAAAAGATAGATTTCAGCGGCGATTTGGACGGAGACGGAATTGATGACGGCGATGATGATGAATACGCAAATACCCATAATTCGTTTTCTTCCGGTGAAGATTCGGAGATTAGAAATGTCGCGAAATTTACGGGAATTGACGTATCCACCGGTGTAAATGTGAATTTCACCCAATCCGATAATCAAAAAGTTCTTGTGGAAGCCGATTCGGACGATATGAAACACCTTATTACCAAAGTGGAAAACGGAACTTTAAAAATTTATATCGACAACAAAGGAAAAAGTTTTCTGCGGCTCGGCGATTTTTCGGTTTCCGTGAGTGCTCCCGATTTGGAAAGAATCAGCACGTCTTCCGGCGCAGAATTTTCTGCTTCAAACACGCTGAAACAAAACGATTTTAAAATTTCTGCAGATTCCGGATCGCGTTTTCGTGCCGATTTGGAAGCAAAAAACAATGTGAACATCAATATTTCTTCGAGTTCGGACATAGAAATCGATATGAAATCCAAATCCGTGAATTTCACGGCAGACAGCGGTTCTTCGGCAACGCTCACCGGAAATACGAACAAAGCAATTTATCATCTTTCGAGTGCCGCCTCTTGCGATGCCGAAAATTTTTTGGCAAAAGAGGCTGACGCGAATGTTTCTTCCGGCGGAAGTTTGAAATTAAATGTTTCGGAAAGTTTAAATTCCAAGACCTCTTCCGCAGGAAGTGTGAGATATTCCGGAAAGCCGAAGAATGTTACCGCCGACAATTCCGTCGGCGGAAGCACGAAAGAAATGGATTAAACGCTAATTGGAAATGTTGAAACCAAATTTTATCAAAACTTTAACATTTCTTTGAATGAAATTTAGAAAAGTCTTTTATACATTTGTAAAATTAATGCTACAAGCAGTAGGCTGTAAGCAGTAAGCCCGAAGCCTATTGCCTAAAGCCAACTTAAAAACACCCGAAATCATGGTACAGTTTATAATATCCATCGTCATCAGAATCATAGATTTTATTATCAATTTGTTTTGAAAATTTGGGATGTCGCAAATTGACTGATTGAATGATAATGAATCTATTAAATCAGATGATTTCTAACACTACTAAATTGAATATTCAGTCATCTTACAAACTTTCAATTTTTGACTTTTCACTAAAGAAATTTATTGCGTCAGTGCAGTAACATGCCATGTATTATCGCCATCTGAGAGCAGCTCAATCGCTATGCCATTCCCAATAGTGCCACTGCCCGGAACCGATCCTATGGTGCCGGTGTATCCTCCCAAAGAAGCAGGTGAGTCAATAATATCGCCGATAGCCGCATTAATCTGCACCGAAGAAGAAATGTTACCCGAAGTACTACCTATAACTGTTACAATCTTCAGCACTCGTCCCTTATTTTCGGCTGCAAAAGGAAGATTGATGATGGACGAGGGTGACGGTGTACCATTAGAACGAGGACCGGCAACCAATACATAGTCCACTGGATTAACATTGTAGGGCGTAGAACTGGCAGGAATTGTTTTTACATTAATGATCGAAGGACCGATACTCCGCAATCGGGTAAGGGAAATCTGACGTAGAGTGCCGTTGGTTCCGACAGTAACTATGCTATCCGTTTCCGGTGCTTCCTGTAATCCTCTTATTGACAAAGTATTGACAGCATCGGCAGTAATGAAGGTTGGTTCAATCAGAGTGCCGCCAAGTCTCACCTGATCACCTTGAATTACAGGTATTATAGATATTCCATTGGCTGCACTGACGCTGTTACCGCTATTCGTCGGAATAGCACCTCTCAACATTTGCCATTCTATTCCGTCAAAATAATAATATCCGATAGCGGTAACATTGATGGTTTGCCCTTCGGGAATAGGTGATCCGGTAACAATATCGGTTACATAAATCATAGTCCCGACTTGTTCTTCACCGTATAAACTTCCTCTGTTTTCTCCTGCAGTTTTTGCATCTTCCAAATCTTTAAGTCTAAGCCTTGGAGCGATGAAACCTTCCGGAGTTTCAATCGTTGCCGGCGGAATTATTTCTTTAGCTTTCACTTCTAAAGTTGCTGCCGGTTTTGTGGTATTAATTCCTACACCGCTCGGTGTAGTTTGTGTATGCGCCGCAACGCTTGTTGCGAGCGAAATAAACATTATAAAAAGTTTCTTCATTATGTAAAAAGTAGGTTCAATTATTTTTACTTGGCATAAATTTCCGTGAATTTATGTTTCAAACTCACACAAAAAAATACCTTACCCGTTATTTTTATGGATAAGACATATAATTGCCATTGAAAAACATGAAAACTTTTGCGATCAAGCGAACTTTTATGTAATGTTTTCCGCAAATAAATACATCTAATCCTTAATAATATGTTGCAAATATAAATATTATTTCTAAATAACAAATTTTTTTTTCGAGTTTCGTTTCGTATTTCGAGTTGGTTTAACATTTTGATAAAATTTAACTTAGAAGAGGCTGTCTCGAAAGCACGCAGATAAGACATATCCACGGATAAAAGAAAATATCACTTTTAAATGATCTGATATTCAGATATATAAATCGTATTTATCCATACAATCGGCGTTATCTGCGTGCCAAATTACTTTTTAAGACAGCCGCATTCAAGGTCTCAAAGTTAAAGGGCTTCAACTTTGCTCAGCCTGACAATCCCGAAACTTGCATCTCAAAACTCAAATCGCCAAAATACCTATATTTGAAAAATCATAAAAAAATCATGAAAAAACAACTTAAACTTTGGGACGGCATAATGCTCGTAATGGGTTCTATGATTGGCAGCGGAATTTTTATCGTGAGTTCGGACATTATGCGAAATCTCGGTTCGGGATTTTGGCTCGTTGCCGTTTGGATCATCACCGGAATTATGACGGTCGCCGCCGCAATTTCCTACGGCGAACTTTCTGCAATCTTCCCGAAAGCCGGCGGACAATACACTTATCTGAAAGAAATTTTTGGAAAAATGATGGGATTTCTCTACGGCTGGGGTTTGTTTGCGGTGATACAAACCGGAACCATCGCCGCAGTAGCCGTGGCTTTCGGAAAATATACGGCATACCTCATTCCCGCGCTGAACGATGCCGCCCCGATTTTTCAATACGAAACATTTCAAATCACTTGGATTCAAATTTTGGCAATAACAGTGATTTTACTTTTAACTTTCATCAATACCAAAGGCGTTCAAAGCGGAAAACTTTTACAAAATATTTTCACGGGTTCAAAAATTGCGGCGTTAATCGGATTAATCGTTCTGGGATTTTTGCTGGCGAAATCGAGTTTTTGGGAAAGCAATATGCAATTCGGCTGGCACGCGTTCAGCAATATGGAAAAAGACAGCGCCGGAAATCTTTTAAATTCCGGGTGGACGGAAATTTTCGGAATCGCCGTTTTGAGTGGAATTGCCGCAGCGATGGTCGGTTCCGTATTTTCGAGCGTGGCTTGGGAAAACGTAACTTTTGTTTCCGGCGAAATGGAAAATCCGAAAAAAAATGTGGTTCGCTCTATGGTTTTGGGAACTTCTGCCGTGATGGTGCTTTATCTTTTGGTGAATTTTGTTTATCTGAACACGTTAGACCGCGATGCGATTGCGTTTGCGGCGAAGGACAGAGTTGCCGTTGCCGCTTCGGAACAGATTTTCGGACCCGGAATCGGAGCGATAATTATGGCGATTTTGGTCATGATTTCTACATTCGGTTGCGTGAACGGAATCGTTTTGGCAGGCTCGCGCGTTTTTCAAACGATGGCAAAAGACGGTATGTTTTTCCGAGCCGCCATCGAAAACAACAAAAACGGAGTTCCCGAAAAATCGCTTTGGATGCAGGGAATTTGGGCTTCAGTTCTTTGTTTGAGCGGACAATACGGAAATCTTTTGGATATGATTTCTTTCGTCATCGTTTTATTTTATATGATTACGGTCGGTGGTGTTATTTATCTCAGATTCAAAAAACCGGATTTGGAAAGACCATACAAAACATGGCTTTATCCGCTCACGCCTGTGGTTTATTTGCTTATCGGTTCAGCGTTTTGTATTTTGCTTTTGATTTATAAAAAAGAATACACTTGGCCCGGATTTTTATTAGTGTTAATCGGACTTCCGGTGTATTGGTGGATCAATAAAAGTACAAAAGATAAAGGACAAGAACTAAGATGATGGATTTTTGATTTTATAGAAAAAATCGCTTTGGAAAATGATATCCACAGCATAAAAGCCGACACTAATTTTCGACAATATCCGATGTTAAAAACTTTAGAAAAATCAGGCTATCAATATTGTGGAGAAGTCTGTTTACGCGGAAATCCGAGAAAAGCCTTTGAGAAAATCATTTGAGATTTGTAACGCTTAACGCAAAACCTTCATCCTGCTTTCAAGATGAAGGTTTTGTTTTGATTTGGTTCAAACTTTTTTAGTTTGTTTCTTCGGCGGATTCTTCTTTTGGAAGTTCTTCCGCTTGGATTTCTTCCGAAGGAAGAGGTTCTTCTTTTGGAAGAGATTCTGCTTTATTTACTTTTGGTTTTGCCGGTTTTTCGGATTTTGCCGGAGTTTCTTTTTTCGCGGGTTCTGCCGGAGCATCTGAAACCACATCAAATTCGTAGGCGTATTCCACATTTCTGTGAAGCCTGATGGTTGCGGAATATTTACCGATTCTTTTAATGGTATTTCCGGGAATTTTGATGTATTTTCTGTCAATTTCCACACCTGCTTTTGCGAGTTCTTCGGAAAGATTTGCGTTGTTAATGGAACCGAAAAGTTTGTCGCCCGCACCTGCTTTTGTAGCAATGGTAATCGGCGTTTTCTTTAATTGTTCCACGATTGCATTCGCTTCGGCAATCAGTTTTGCTTCTTCTTCTTTTCTCGTTTCGAGGGTGGCTTCCAGCGCGGCTCTGTTTTTCGGCGTTGCCAAAACTGCGAAACCTTGCGGAATCAAGAAGTTTCGGGCATATCCGGGTTTTACGTTTACGGTGTCAAACTCAAGTCCCAAGTTTTCCACATCTTTTTTTAGAATAATTTCCATAATTGTTGTTGTCCGTTTTTTTGTTTTAGACCGATAGAAAAAAGAGTAAAGAAAAAAGGAATCGTCTTGGCTCTTGTGTCTAATGTCTAAAAACCGTTAGAATTAAATTTATTTATTCAGCAACTTTTGTTTAAACTTTAAACTTTAAATTACTTCAGCATATCCGCAACATAAGGCATCAGTGCCAAATGTCTTGCTCTTTTGATGGCTACGGATACTTTTCTTTGGTATTTCAAGGAAGTTCCGGTGTATCTTCTCGGAAGGATTTTTCCTTGTTCGTTCACGAATTGAAGAAGAAAATCCACGTCTTTGTAATCTACATGTTTGATTCCGAATTTTCTGAATCGGCAGTATTTTTTTTCAAATTTCGTGTTGATGTCCAGCGGAGTAAGGAATTTTACTTCTGTTTCGTTTCCGTTTGAGGCTTGTTTTGCCATTTCGTCTATTGCCATTTTTTTAGAATTTTAAAGGGTTAAAAAAAAATTAAACTTTTTCGGTTTTTAGTTTTGTTCTTCGCGTAACGGCGTAATCCAGAGCGTGTTTGTCGAGTTTTGTCGTCAAATACCGAATCACTCTTTCGTCTCGTTTGAAGGTGAGTTCCAACTCTGCAACGATGTCGTTTTCTCCTTTAAATTCTATCAAAGTATAGAATCCGTTTTTTTTCAATTGAATCGGGTAGGCTAATTTTTTCAGTCCCCAATTTTCTTTTGCCACGATTTCGCAACCTTTTTGCTGCAAGAAATCTTCAAATTTTTTCACTGCTTCCTCCACCTGAACATCAGATAGAACGGGAGTTAAAATGAAAACAGTTTCGTAGTTGTTCATAACTTAAATAAATTTTCGAGGTGCAAAAGTATGAAATTTATTTTTAATATGAAAATGAGGTCAAGGCAGGATCAAGTCAAACGCATTAAAAAATGTAATTATGAAAATAATAAGATTATAGAAATATCTTTAGCATCTTTGTCGCTCGGTAGAAAAATGAAGCGTATGCAAATCAGTATTCCGAATTTTAGAAGTAGTTTTTTGTTAAACAAAATTGCATAACTTTGCAAAAAAATAAAACATTGTGGCAAATCCTACTTTCCTTTATGGGTTTTATAAATTAGATAAATTTAGATTGTCCATTTAGAATTGGGATCAATTTAATACTTTGACAAAGTTTGAAATCTTTGTCAAAGTTTAATTAAGAAAACAAAAATTTAATAAAAAAATGAACAAATTTATTAAAGCAGTAATATTAGTCTGTGCCATTGGTAGTCTTTTTATAAGTTGCAAAAACGACGACGATAACGGCGGAACGACACCAAATCCCGATCAGGATATTACCTCCGCTTTTACAGACCCCAATTTTAAAGCCTATTGCCTTGCCAACTTTGATGCCATTGGTGGAAATAATGACGGTAAATTGCAATTAAGTGAAGTGAACAACATTACCGAGTTGCATTTATATAACAAAAATATTACGAGCCTTGAAGGTATAGGATATTTTACAGGTTTAACCTTTTTGGATTGCAGTTTCAATAAACTTACCGTATTGGACGTCAGTAAAAACACCGTTTTAACAGAATTGTGGTGTTTCGACAACCAACTATCAGCCTTGGACATAAGCAAAAATGCGGGTTTGACGGAACTACGATGTTACAACAACCAACTCTCTGCATTAGACGTAAGCAAAAATACCGCTTTGAATTTCTTGGGATGCTACAATAATCAACTCACGACGTTGGACCTCAGTAAAAACACTGTTTTAACCCAATTGTCTTGCCATACCAACCAACTCGCAACCTTGAATGTAAGCAAAAACATGGCTTTAACCATTTTAGCATGCAGTAAAAACAAACTTGCTACATTAGATGTAAACCAAAACACAGATTTAATAGTTCTAAATTGCTCTGAGAACCAACTCACAGCATTAGACACAAGCAAAAACAAAGAATTAACTTATGTGGATGCCACAAGCAATAGTATTGATACTATTTATGTGTGGTTTTCTTCCGCGCCAACGATACCCGCCGGCATAACGTTCAAGTACGATGCGAATACAATGTTGGAGTATAAGCCGTAGAGACGCATTATGGTGCGTTCGCGTTTCCATCGAGATGAAAAATTTTTTCCATCGAGATGCAGCAAAATTTCCATCGAGATGTAATTTCTTCTCTATCGAATTGTAAAAATGATTAAATTTGAACGCAATTATAAAATTTATTAAAAATGAAGTATAAACTTATAGAAAGAGGAAAACCGGGAGACCTCACGGCACCTAAAAAATGGTATGCCTCTCCTGTGAAAATAGGCACCGTAACCCAAAAAACTTTAGGGCGGGAAATTGCGGACAGGTCTTCGCTCACGGCAGGAGACGTAGGCAATGTGATTCAAAACCTGTTAGAACTATTGCCATACAAACTCATAGAGGGAAATAGCGTTCAGTTAGGTGATTTCGGGACTTTTCGAGTATCATTTTCCAGCGAAGGAACGGATACGCAGGATGCGTTTCACACAGAGAAAATTAAAGGATTGAAGATTTTATTTACGCCAAGCCCCGACTTCAAAAAGAAATTGCTTGATATACAATTTGAGCAAGATAAATAAAAATGGAAGAATAATGCTTTAATAGCTAAAAATTAACAAAAAAACGTAAAATTATTAGAGCCTTTTCCCCCTTCGGGGGGCAGGGGGCAGATAAAAACCTATGGCAAACCTAAAAGAAATACGCGGAAGAATTACTTCGATTTCATCTACAATGCAAATCACCAGCGCAATGAAAATGGTGTCTGCGGCAAAATTGAAAAAAGCGCAAGACGCAATCGTAATGTTGCGTCCGTACTCGGAGAAACTTCAAGAAATCATCAGAAACGTCAATTCCGGAACGGCGGTAGATTCCGCTTCCGATTATGCTAAAAATCGAGCGATAAAAAAAATCCTGTTCATCGCCGTTGCCTCAAACAGAGGATTGGCAGGTGCTTTCAACTCGTCTGTGGTCAAGGAACTGAATGCGTTGCTTCAGGAAAATTCCGGCTGCGAAACGGAAATTCTCACCATCGGGAAAAGAGTTTTTGACGCTGTGAAAAAAAATCGCACCGTATTTGCAAATGCGAGCAATGTTTACGACAACCTGAATTTTGATGCGGTTTCCGGCGTTACAGAAAGAGTGATGAACGATTTTAAAGAAGGAAAATTCGATAAAGTATATTTGGTTTACAATAAATTCATCAATGCGGCAACACAAGAAGTGGTAACCGAACAAGTGCTCCCGATTGAAGTGCCCGAAAATAAAAACTCCGGAACCAACGCCGATTATCTTTTCGAGCCGAATGCAGAAGAAATTTTGGATCATTTGATTCCGAAATCCATAAAAACTCAGGTTTTCAAAGCGGTTTTGGATTCCGTAGCCGCAGAACACGGTGCGAGAATGACGGCAATGCACAAAGCCACAGACAACGCACAATCCCTAAAAAACGACCTCGTGATTTTCTACAACAAAGCCAGACAAGCCGCCATTACCAACGAAATCCTCGAAATCGTAGGCGGTGCTGAAGCTCTGAAAAACGGGTGATTTATTCGTATAATACATATTTGCTTATCAACAGATGGAAGATAGGCTTTATGAGTATAGAAATCCAAAAATTTTCACGGCAATTTTTACAATAAAATTGTTGTTTTCAGGTTTTGGTATGTCCGTTTTTAATGATTTTTACAGAGTGGTAATGCAGACAAATTTTTGGGAACACTATCGTAAATTTTGGTTTTGCATCCTTGCTTGAAGCTTTCTTTTTCATTTCTTTTGTTCCATAACTACAAAAATGTCTGTATAAGTATTGCTATATAAAATAGAATTTGTAAATTCGCTGCCAATTTTTGATGAGATTGAAATAGATGAAGCAAAGTTTAAAGTAAATATTGAGATAAATAAATTTCGGGTTTAAGGTTCTTTAAAAGATTATGAATTAGAGCCAAAAGTCCGGAACCAAAAGTAAAAAGAAAAAGATTATGATTGATGAAAGAGTGCGTTACAGCGACGCTGATTTACAGGAGTTTAAAATGTTGATTCAAGAAAAAATCGACAAAGCGGAAAAAGATTTGGTGTTGATTAATGAAAGTTTTTTAAACAATCAGAACAACGGAACCGACGACACTTCGCCTACCTTCAAAGCGTTTGAAGAAGGTGCCGAAACGTTGAGCAAAGAACAAAACGCTATTTTGGCGGGGCGTCAGGAAAAATTTATCCGAGATTTGAAAAATGCGCTCATAAGAATAGAAAATAAAACCTACGGCATTTGCAGAGTAACCGGAAAACTGATTCCGAAAGATCGTTTGAAAGCCGTTCCACACGCCACTTTAAGCATCGAAGCGAAAAATATGCAGAAATAATCTGCGATCGGCTTATGGCGAATGACTTTTTGTTTGTCAGGCTGAGCGAAGTCGAAGCCCACAATTCGTAACTCGAAAAAATGAACTATCTGTTTATAGCAATCGCTGTTTTTGTAGTGATTTTGTGGTTTTTCAGAGATAAAATTAAACCTAAAATCTCTGCGAACAATTCGCAAAAAAACTACACGATAGACGATAAATACAATTCCGAAAAACGCGAAAGAGAAAAGGAAATCGATGCCATTTTAAGCAAAATCGGTAAAAACGGCATCGGCGATTTATCCGAAAAAGACAGAAAAAGGTTGGACGAATTGTCTAAAAAATAGAACTTGAAAAGAAAAATGTACTTTTGTAAAGAAGTAATGTTAATATGAAACACGCATGACAAAATATTGACACACAAGCCAATGATTGTACAAAGTGTTCCATCTGACCGCTGAAAAAAATAAAATATAAACAGATGAAAGCAAAGGAATTAAACAAGGAAAATCGGGATGAAATCAGTTTCATTTCGTTCATAATTCCTGAATTTGCGGCGGCGTATAAAATGAATATGCAAGAAGCCTATCGCTATTTAAAACAATATGGCGGAATTGATTTTTTACGCGAAAATTGGTGGGCTTTGCATACCGATAATCCCTTTTGGGCGGTGCGAGATATGTTTGAAATTTGTCGTCAAAATGGTGGATTAAAATGAGAGTATTTCACGGAAGTTATGCATCGGTCAGCGAAATTGATTTAACAAAAGGCAGAAGTAATCTTGATTTCGGAAAAGGTTTTTATGTAACCAAAATTCGTTCGCAGGCGGAATATTGGGCAGCACGAACAGGCAGGTTTCATAAAACGGAAGGCATGGTTTCCGAATTTGAATTTTACGAAAATGCCTTTGAACATTATGAATTGAAGGTTTTGAGATTTTCGAGTTATACTGAACAATGGTTGGACTTTGTAGTGCTGAATCGAAATCCAAAATCACCAATTTCTGCCCACGACTACGATATTGTAGAAGGACCCGTTGCCAACGATGATGTGAATGATCGTATTGTGGATTATCTCGCAGGAACAGTTTCCAAAGCCGATTTTCTAGAAGAACTTGCTCACCACAAACCAACACATCAAATCTGCCTTTGTACGGCTCGTTCGCTACAAATGATTGAACCGATAGACAAAAAATATTACATTGATGTAAAGCACATTTCCCGACCGATAATAGAAAAATTGATAACAGAGCAAAATTTAGAAAAATACACCGCTGCCGATATGTTTTACAACTCAAAAACTTTTTCAAAATTATCGGATAAAACCACGGAATTGTACAAAAAACAATGGATGGAAATTTATGATATGCTGAAAAAAGAATTGAGTTTAAACAAAATTTAAAATCCCAAAACCCGAAACTCGTAACTCGTAACTCGCACCTCGAAAAAATGAAAAAAATCCTGCTCATCACTTTTTTAATTTTATTAATCGATCAATTTTCGAAAATCTACATCAAAACCCATTTCGCTTTGAACGATTCCGCCACCGTTTTTCCTGGGTTTGAACTTCGTTTTGTGGAAAATCCAGGAATGGCCTACGGTTTTCAATTTGGCGGACTTTTCGGAAAATATCTTTTGGTCATCATCCGAATTATTTTAATCGGCGGAATGATTTATATGTTTAGAAAGTGGCTTAAACAGGGTGCTTCCAACTATTTATTGGTTCCGATGTCCATCATTTTTGCCGGAGCCATCGGAAATTTGATAGACGGCATGTTTTACGGTTTGATTTTCGACAGCGGAAGCGTTTACGACGAATCTTTAAATGATTGGATCGGCTATTCGGGAATTTCCAAACTGGTGCCTTTCGGCGAGGGATATTCGCATTTTATGAAAGGTTGCGTGGTTGATATGTTTCATTTTGATTTGATAGATTGGTATGTTCCGGAAAATTATCCGCTCATCGGCGGAACGCACATCGAATTTTTTAAATATATTTTCAACATAGCCGATTCCGCAATTACCATCGGCGTTTCGCTACTGTTCATCTTTCGCAGAAAAGCATTTCCGAACGGGATTTTGTAGCAAGTTGTTGTAACTAACAAGAATTTAAATTTCTCACACAAACGGCAATTTCATCACTTTTGCGGGAATATTTTTGTTCCTGATTTGAATAAAAATTTCAGAATCCAATTTGAAATGCGGTTTGTCCACATAAGCCAAACCGATTCCGATTTTTTTCATCGGCGATTGCGTTCCGGAAGTTACTTTTCCAATCACGTTTCCGGCGGCATCTACAACCGGATAATCGTGTCTGGGAACGCCTTTTTCTTGCAATTCAAAACCGACGAGTTTTCGGGAAACGCCTTCTTCTTTTTGCTTTTTCAAAAATTCGCAATCTACAAAATCGCCTTTTTCGGTTTTGGTAATCCAACCCAGCCCCGCTTCCAACGGCGAAGTTTCGTCATCAATATCATTTCCGTAAAGGCAAAATCCTTTTTCCAATCTCAATGTATCTCGCGCTGCTAAACCGCACGGAATCAAACCTTTATCTTTTCCGGCATCCAAAAGCGCGTCCCACAATTTTTCGGCAAATTCATTTTTAAAATAAATTTCAAAACCGCCGCTTCCGGTGTAGCCGGTGTTGGAAATAATCACGTTTTCAACGCCGTCCACAGTTCCAATCGCAAAATGATAATACGGAATTTCGGAAAGATTTGTGCTCGTGAGTTTCTGCAAAATTTCGGCGGTTTTCACACCTTGAATCGCGATGAGCGACATTTCATCCGAAGCGTTCGTCATTTTCGCCCCAAATTTTTCATTGAATTTCGAGAAATGTTGCCAATCTTTTTCGATATTAGCGGCGTTCACAACCACGAAATATTTTTCGTCTGCCATTTTATAAATGATGAGATCGTCCACAATTCCACCGTTTCCGTTCGGAAGGCAAGTGTATTGCGCTTTTCCGTTTTCCAAAAGATTCACATCGTTAGAAGTGATGTATTGAAGGAGTTCTTTGGAACCTTTGCCTTCGATAAAAAATTGTCCCATGTGCGAAACATCGAAAATTCCGGCTTTTTCGCGGACGGCAAAATGTTCTTCCGTAACTCCGGAATATTGCACCGGCATTTCAAATCCTGCAAACGGAACCATTTTCGCTCCGAGATTGACGTGTTTTTGGTATAAAGGGGTTTTGTTCATAAATTTTTTTTGTATAATGTATTAATGTATAATGTCTTTTGTCTTTACTCTTTATTGCCTCTTTTACTTTATCATTTTTAAAGGAATCGGCTAATCTCATTCCTCTATTTCTCATTGTCCAATCTGCAAATGTTCTTTATAACCCGAGTTTGATTAAAAAATATTTGTAAAAAAATTGCATAAAGAGGCAAAGTTTATCATGTGAATATCAAATACTTAACTAAACATTTATCTTGTAAATTGTTTTGATAAAATTACTGAAATTTATTCAATTTCAGATGTGTTTTGCAAAAATTTTGAAAAATTTACGAAGTTTTTCTTTCTCAAAACGTAAGCATAATCCTTTTGTTGAGTGTACTTTCGATGTGTTTTGAAAGGTTTTTATTAACCGCAGATCTTTGAAAAATCAAGTACTTCGGGTTAAATATTATATGTTCTACCCGTGATTTGCATTAATTATTACAAAAATAAAAATTGGAGATTTCTTCTTTTGCTGTGCTATAAATTTATAAAATTTAACAAAAATTTAACCTCTCTCAATTATTGGTTAGAAAATAAATTTGTATTTTTATGGACGTAAATTAACTGACATAAAACACTTGTTTTGAGTGTTTTAACTAATAAAAATAAATAAAACAGATGAAAAAAGAAACGGCTGCTGTTTTAGCGGGAGTTTTTGGATTGCTTACCGTTTTGGGAATTATCCGATTAAGAAGGATTTTGAGAGAGAAAAACGGATTTTCAAATCTTTATGAAAAATACGAAATGGAAGATCAAGATGCAGTAGAATTTCTGGCGTTGTTATAATTCAAGGAATTATAAATAGTCTTGTAATTACATGAAAGTAATTAATACTGAATTGGATACAGTGATGAAAATCTTGTGTTTTGAGTTGGAACTACACTCGAAAATAGATTTTCAAAATGGCAAAAATCATTACAATAGCCCATCTTAAAAAATCGCTTTTCAAATACCCGATGATAGATTGGTCTGACAAAACACATAACATTGAGTTTCTAAATTTTAATATATTTGCAATTAACTCTCATATTTTTTTCTGAATGGACTCGGACATCGTCAGGCTTCTGACAGCCTTTTTTTTAGTATTGCTCAACGGATTTTTTGTTGCCGCAGAGTTTTCAATCGTTAAAGTTCGTTACTCCCAAATTCAATTAAAAGTAGCCGAAGGAAATTCTGTGGCAAAACAAGCCGAACACATCATCAAACACCTCGACCGCTATTTGTCTGCCACGCAATTGGGAATCACGCTGGCTTCGCTGGCATTGGGTTGGGTCGGCGAAAGCACGCTTCATCACATCGTTCAGAAAATTTTTAATTATTTTAATCTTAATTTAACCGAAGCAAGCATCACTTCTATTTCATTGATTATCAGTTTTATACTGATTACGATGATGCATATTGTTTTCGGAGAACTGATTCCGAAATCCATCGCCATCCGAAAATCCGAATCTACAACTTTGGCGACGGCAATTCCGCTCAGATTTTTTTACACCGTTTTCAAACCGTTTATTTGGTTGATGAACGCTTTGTCCAACGCATTTTTAAAATTAATTAACATCAATCCCGCTTCCGAACAAGAAATCCACTCTACGGAAGAACTCCAACTTTTGGTGAAACAAAGTGCCGACAGCGGTGAAATAGAAGAAGAAAACTACGAAATCATAAAAAATGCCTTCGATTTTACGGATCATTCCGCGAAGCAAATTATGGTTCCGAGACAGAATATTCTTTCCATCAATATTGATGACGATAAACACGAAATCCTGAAAGAAATTTTAGAATCCGGATATTCCAGAATTCCGGTTTATGAAGGTTCTATTGATAACATCATCGGGATTTTTTATACCAAAGAATTCATTCGCGAATACATTAAAAACCGCGATAATTATGATAGTTTCGACATTCGTTCTCTGATGCGCGAACCGTTTTTTGTAGTCGGCAGCAAAAAAATTTCCGACCTTTTGAAAGTTTTTCAATTTAAAAAACAACATCTCGCCGTGGTGATTGACGAATTTGGAGGAACCGAAGGCATCATCACGCTGGAAGACATTTTGGAAGAATTGGTCGGCGAAATTCAAGACGAGGAAGACGACGAGGAAAATGTGGTGGACAAAGTGGGCGACAATGTTTTTTGGGTGAAATCCGCAAATCCGCTTGACGAAATCAACGAACATTTGCCGAAAGAACTTCCGCTTTCCGAAGAAGGCGATTACAACACGCTTTCCGGCTACATCATGCATGAACTCGCCGATATTCCCGAAGAAAATCAAGAATTTAAAATTGACGATTATCAATTTAAAATCCTGAAAATGAACAACAAAAGCGTAGAATTGGTAGAACTGATTTATGACCCGAAAGATTTTTCAGACGAAATTATGGATGAAGTTCTTTAAGTGGAAAATATAGTTTTTTATTTTTACATCGTAGAAAAAAACAAAAAACCACTCTTTTTTGTTGAAAAGAAATGAGTGGTTTTGTACCAAATTGAGGGTCGTGGGACGCCGCAATCTCTTATTCCGTAGTTTCTACTGCTTTTTCCAATACAACTTTTCCCCGGTAATACAATTTTCCTTCGTGCCAATGCGCGCGGTGATACAAATGAAGTTCACCGGTTGCGGAATCTTTTGCCAACTGAGGAACTGCTGCTTTGTAGTGAGTTCTTCTTTTATCTCTTCTCGTGGATGATTGTCTTCTCTTTGGATGTGCCATTTTCTTATTTTTTTTATTTTTATAAGCCCTCCCCGAAGGAGGGCAAAAAGCTCTAATGTATTATATTTTATTTTTTATATTAAATTTTTTATACTAAATTGTCTTTATTCTTTCAGTCTATAATAATTTCTTCAAAACGTCCCATCTGGAATCTGTTTCCTGTTCTTTTTCTTCAATTTTCGGACTGAATTTTTCTAAAATTTCCAAGTCGTCATCAGAAATTTCAGGCGAAATTTTCTTCATCGGAATGGAAAGCATCACATCTTCATAAATCAGTTGAGCGACATTGAATGCGTGATTGCTCATCGGAATCGTAATCACATTTTCATCGCTGTCATCAAAATCTTCTCCGAATTTCACCAAAATTTTAATCTCGTTTTCTATCTCGTACCGAAAAAGTTTATTGGTAATATCACAAATCAATTCCACATTTCCGCAAGTTTTAATGATGAATTCCAAAAACGTGGAATGTTTATCCAAAGCGATATCCGCCGTAATTTTTGGGTCAGAAAATTCCTGTTCCGTATCGAAAAGTTGAAAGAACGTCTTATCAATTTTAAACCGGAAATGGTGTTTTCCGTTCTTTAATCCGGAAAAGCCGACATCATAGTTTTTGAGCTTATCCATAAATTGAGTGTGCAAAAGTAGATAATTTTTTTTAATTAGACAATTAGTTCATTTGATGATTCAGACCAGACTCATTAAAAAATGCTAATTTGCTGACTTTTATTTTTTTTCTCAACGCTCAAACTTCATGTATAAATTACTATAACAAACCGTATAATTTTATTTCTTAAAATAAATTTGCAGTAAAAATGTAATCATCCAAAGCACAAGCGTAATTTGAATGTAGCGGTCTCGGTAAATAATTTTGGTCGGAGATTCGGTTTTGTTGAACACCAAACTTTGCTGCAAATAGCGCAAAAACGCGAAAACTACAAAGAATACCGTATAGAAAACGCGGGGGTGAAATCTCTGCTGAACTTCCGGCGAAAGTGTAAACATCAGGTAAGAAACGATTGCCAGCGTTACGGAAATGGAAAGTGCAATATCTGCAAACTGAACGTTGTAGCCTCCCAGTGCTTTTCTGGTTTTTCCGGAAATCTGCGCGTTGATGAGTTCGCCGCGGCGTTTTCCGATTGCCAAAACCAAAGTCAGAACAAACGTCAGCAAAATTGCCCATTGCGAAATCGCAATTCCCGTGATGTAGCCGCCAGCTAAAACCCTCAACACAAAACCTGTGGCAATGATGCAAACATCAATAATCGCAATGTGTTTGAGTTTCAAAGTGTAAGCGATGTTCATTACAAAATAAGTTGCGATAATCACGGAAAATTTGTAGAGATTGATTTTAAAATAATTTTGCCCAAAAAAAATCAGTAAAATATTAATAACCAATAAACTGATAAAAAATATTTTCGCTGTTTTTTTTGAAATTCTTCCGCTTGCAAGCGGTCTGTTTTTTTTGTCGGGATGTTTTTTATCGGATTCAATGTCGATATAATCGTTGAAAATATAAATCGCACTTGCCGCAAGAGAAAAAACGAAAAATGCGAAAATGCTTTCAGCCAGCAATTCGATTTCGATAATTTTTCCTGCAAAAAATAAGGGTCCAAAAACAAAGAAATTTTTTATCCATTGTTCAATTCGTAAAAGTTTTAAATATTTCATTGTAGCAAACGCAAGAATCAAGAGCCGATAATCAAGATTTTTTTGTTTGGTAAAAATAAAAAATATTTTCGGGATAATTTGAAAATGTGGTAATTTTGAATCTCGAACCTCGTAACTTGAAAATGAAAAAAAAACGTGAATATCAATCTTCCGAATTGGTGAAATCTTTTGCCAAAATTTATGGTTTTGAGGATAAATTACAGGCTTTTGAGGTGAGGGATTTTTTGGAGGAATATTTGGATGAATCTCTGTTTCGGGAAATCGAAAGCGTGAATTTGAAAGAGAAAATTTTGGAAATTAAAATAAATTCGCCGCTTTTAAAAAACGATTTCAGAATGCGAAAAAGTTTTTTTCTAAAGAAATTTCAAGATAAATTCGGGAGAGAAAAATTTGTGGAACTCCGGATTTTGTGAAAAATTATAGGTTTGATAAAAAGTCTTTATTCTTTTTATTTCACACAGAGAAACACAGAGAAACACAGAGAAACAGAGACAGAGTTTTTGTCTTAAGCCTATTGCCTTTCGCCTATTGCCTGCTGCTTTTATTTCACACAGAGTAACAGAGTAAAAGAGACACAGAGTTTTTGTCTTAAGCCTACTCTTTCGCCTATTGCCTGCTGCTTTTTTCCAGCGTCATATAATTCATTTGTTGCATAATCCGTTTATGTTTTTTTCTCAAAAACGGGGTCGGATTTTTGGGATCGTATTTTTTCGGGTTTGGAAGCACGACCGCAATCCAAGCGGCTTCATTTTTCGTGAGATTTTTCGCATTTTTTCCGAAATAATATTGGGCGGCGGCTTCCACACCGAAAACGCCTTGTCCCATTTCAATGGAATTGAGATAGCGTTCCAAAATGGTTTTTTTGCTCCAAACTTGTTCGATGATAAAAGTATAAACCGCTTCCAAACCTTTGCGAAACCAGCCTCCGCCTTGCCAAAGAAAAATATTTTTTGCCGTTTGTTGAGAAATCGTGCTTGCGCCGCGTAATTTTTTACCTTTTTCGCTTTCTTCCATTGCTTTTTGAATGGCATCAAAATCGAAACCGCTGTGTTTATAAAAATTTTGATCTTCCGAAGCGATGACCGCCAATTTCACATTATCGCCCATTTCATCGTAGGAAATATAATCTCTGTCCAATTTTCCGTATTCCATAAAACCCCCGATTTGCGTAACGGTAATCGGCGGATTGAAAAATTTTCCCCAAACGATATAGAGAATATTCGCAAGGATAAGAATGTAAACGGTTTTTTTGATTTTTTTCCACATGGTTTTTGATTTTTTCGGTTAATTATTTGATTATGCAAATATTTCGGAAAAATAAAGCGTCCCGAAATCATTTTGTTTTAGTTCAAAAGACAAAACTTTCAAATCTCTTAATTCTCATTAATTCTATAAACAGGATATAGCCGAAAAGATTTTTCAAAGTAGGGAGAATTTTTGTAAATCCATTCTAATTGAGTGTTTCCATCGTTTGCAAATTGCGGGTCTTCGGATTTTTTTTTCTCGAATTTCGCTTTCAGATTTTTATCGGTTTTCAAAAGTTCGGCGGCGGTATCTTCAAAAACGTAATCTGAAAAATATTCTTTTTGTCCCAAAATTGCATCGTAGAAATTCCAGTTAAAAAAAGAATCTGCGGCTTCCGGCTCTAAAGTTTCGAGCAAATATTTCACGCCGGATTGATCGGTGGACACCAAATAATCGCCTTTGCGAAAATTCACGGATTCGGTGGAGGAAACCGCTTGCGTATCATAATGCAAATAATGTCCTTCATACGGATTTTTCACGGTTTTAAAATCCGAAATTCTGTATGTTTCCACAACAATGCTTGAATCTTTTTTCAATGTTTTTAATTTGATATTATTATGTTTTAAATATTGAACGGTTTTCCATTCGGATTGCGGAATCACATAATAATTCGGAATTGCAATTTGTTTGGTCGGGACATAATTGGCATAAAATTTCACGTTGCGTTCAAAAGGTTTGTTTTTGTTATAAAAAAGTCGAGGTTTTCCGGAAACTTCGCTCGGTTTTTTTTCGGCTTCATAACCTTTAAATTTTATTTCGGGAACATTAAGGCTGTCGATTTTCCATTGAACAACGTAGGATTTTCCGGCTTTATACTGTTTTAAATTTTCTTTTTTCAATTCGCGAATGGTCATGAAATTGGAATCCAAAAACCGAATCGCCGAAAGCAAATATTCCAAAGTAGCCTCTACACGCCGATTGTAAGGTTTCAACATGTGCGTTTCCACGACGGTTCCCGGAACGTTGAACAGCGAAGTATAGCCTGTGGCATATCTCGGTGAATCCATAAAAGCGGGAAAACCTTCGTCCGGAGAATTTCCGAAAATATTCACGTAAGGCACATTCAGGATATCGTTTTCATCTAAACTTTTCAAAATTTCGGGCTGCATTTTTGTGCTTAAAAATTCGGCGAGTGGATTTCCCAAACGTTCTTTATTGGTGGTAATGTACGTTAAAACATATTGATAATCAGCACCATTACTGACGTGATTGTCAATAAAATAATCCGGTTGCAGTTCTTGAAAAATCTCTTGAAATGCCCAAGCGTTTTTGGAGTCGGTTTTGATGAAATCTCTGTTCAAATCGAAGTTTCTTGCGTTTCCGCGAAATCCGTATTCTTCCGGTCCGTTTTGGTTTGCTCTCGAAAATTTTCCGCGATTGAGCATTCCACTGATGTTGTAACATTCTATCGCAGCGATGATTACATTTTTCGGAGCCTGCAATTCTTCAGTTGCAAAATCGCGCATCATCATCATGGTTGCATCAATTCCGTCCGGTTCGCCGGGGTGAATTCCGTTGTTGATGAGGATTATGGATTTTTGTTTATTCTCTTGAAAATTAAAATCTTTATCCGCGCTAAAAATCACAACTCGAATCAGTTCTCCATTGTCGTCTTCTTTATAGGTAATAATTTTTAGGGTTTCAAATTTTTTATCGAGTTTATCGTAAAAATCCACCATTCCGTCATAAGTTGCAGATTGGTTTCCATTGCCTTTTTCATACGGCGTCAGCAGATTTTGGGCGGAAATAAATTGAGTGAGAATTAAAGAAAGCAGAACGTGGAATTTCATAATTTTTTAGTTAATAAATTTGAATTTATCCTGCAAATTTAATCAAGCATAAAGCAAATTCACGGTTTTGGAAACGATTTCTTTTATTTCGGTGCGTTTCACGATGAAATCCACAAAACCTTTTTCTTGCAAAAATTCCGAAGTTTGGAAACCTTCCGGCAAATCTTTTCCGATGGTTTCGCGGATTACTCGCGGTCCGGCAAAACCGATTAATGCGCCCGGTTCTGCCATAATGATATCCGCCGTCATTGCGAAAGATGCGGTGATTCCGCCGAAAGTCGGGTCGCACAAATAGGCGATGTACGGAATTTTCGCTTCGGAAAGTTGTGCGAGTTTTGATTGAACTTTTGCCAATTGCATCAGTGAAAATGCGGCTTCTTGCATTCTTGCACCGCCGGATTGACAGATAATCATATACGGAATTTTATGTTTCATGGCGTAATCCGCGGCGCGTTTTATTTTTTCGCCCATCACAGAACCCAAAGATCCGCCGATAAATGCGAAATCCATACACGAAATCACCATTTCCGCACCGTCCACTTTGCCGACTGCATTTCGGATGGAATCGCTGAGTTTGGTTTTGCTTTTCACTTCTTTCAGACGGTCTGCGTAGGATTTAGTGTCTTTAAATTTCAAGACATCCACGCTTTCCACATTGGCATCGAGTTCTGTGTATTTTCCGCCGTCGAAAAGCATATTGTAGTATTCATCGCTCCCGATTCTCACGTGGAAGCCATCTTCCGGAGAAACGAAATTGTTGTTTTTCAGTTCCTCGTGTTCTACCACTTTTCCGGACGGTGTTTTGTGCCAAAGCCCTTTCGGAACATCGCGTTTTTCGTTTGTAGCGGTGGTAATGTTTTTTGTTTTTCTTTTAAACCAATCGAATGCCATTTGTTCTTTTTTTGTATTAATGTAATAACGTATAATGTAAAATTAATGTATGAATATATTCAATGACGATTAAAAATTTTAATGTTCAAAAATTTTACTTTAGTAAATTTTAGCGGTGTAAATTTATCAAAAAAAATAGAAAATAGAAGATTTTGTGAAATATGTGGCTTGAATCAATGTTTCCAAATATTGCTTATCACATATCCGATGCGAACCCCGATGTAATATGTAAATATTCATAGTGCTTACTATGTTTCTTGAAATCAGTCATTTAGTTTATGGTTAAATAGTAGCCTCATCAGGAATCGAACCTGAATCTAAAGTTTAGGAAACTTCTATTCTATCCGTTGAACTATGAGGCTGATTAACAAAAATAGAAAATTAGATTTATATTCAATGTGACAAAGTTCAGCATAAAAAAAATCCGCCTCAATTTACGAGGCGGATATTTTACGGATTATAGCAAAAAGCCATTAGCTAAATCTGAAAGATTGGCTACGCCGAACCACTTTGTTAGGTTTCGCCGATTCATTTAAAAAAAATAAAAATGAAAGAGGCAATCGCTATCAGCCGAGTTATTCTTTCACAAACTTCACGTTGGTTTTGTTTCCGTTATCATCTATTGAGATCACGTAAACACCTTTTTGAAGTTTAGAAACATTCACTTTTCCTTCGGAAATATTTCCTCTACTTATCATTTGTCCGGAAACGCTGTGGATAACATATGTTGCACGATCCGAAACTTTGGAAACGTTTAACACATCTTTTGCAGGATTCGGATATACCTGAATTTGGCTGTCTTTGGTATTTTCTGAAACCGCCAAAACAGAAGGAATATATACCGCATAGTCTTCCACTTCACCGAAAGTAAAGTTTCCGCAAGGCGATGCAACATTGGAATTAAATCTCATGCTCACTCTCATTCTCACCGGTTTGTCTCCGATATAGGATGTAGCAGGAACTGCAAAAGTTTGAGGTCCTATCGGAGTAGTTTGACTTGCATTAGACTGCAGAATGATTTCATTAGATTCAAAAGTTCCGCTTCTGTTGAAATCTATCCAAACCACAATTCCCTCGTTGTATTTCGTGGAAGCCCACGCTTTGGAAACCGAAATCGTGTTGTTGGCGCTGTTTGCATAAAGCGTGATTTGGCGTGCAGCATCCATAGTATAATCGGAATAAGTGCTTGCTCCGGAATCTCCGGACATGGTTTGTCCGCCTTCAGCACCTACTGTTACATTGGAAATCCATTCTCTTCCGGTAGTGTTTGTAGAACCTGCTGTACAAGCGGCTGTCATTGC